>CACYBZ010000057.1 GCA_902772795.1 uncultured Ruminococcus sp.
ATTATTCTATTTTAGAAATATCATTGGCGTTTATGCGATTTATTAAAAAATTGTTCATAGAAATTTAACTCGTTCAAAAACCCTGGTGTACCATGAATATTCGGTTGACCTGTTGTGGTATTTGTGCTATGATTACCATTACCTGGAAAAATTTTTGAGAAGAGAGGGTCTGAAAAAAATGAAAGACAAAAATGCAAAAACCAGTCTTGAAAAGACTTCTGTAAAAAACAGAAATTCATTTTCAAGTTCTCTGGGATTCGTACTGGCTGCGGCGGGCAGTGCCGTAGGACTGGGCAACATCTGGCGATTTCCGTATCTGGCGGCAAAAGACGGTGGCGGACTTTTTTTAGTGGTGTACATCATTCTTACACTGACGTTCGGATTTACCATGCTGGTATCAGAAATTTCCATCGGCAGAAAAACAAAGCAGGGAGCTCTGACGGCTTACGGAAAACTGCATAAAAAATTCAGCTGGGTAGGTATTTTTGCTACCATTGTGCCGTTCATGATTCTGCCATATTATTGTATTATCGGTGGTTGGGTGCTGAAATATTGTACGGCATACCTTTCGGGAAGCGGTTCACAGACAGCTGCCGATGACTATTTTACAGGGTTCATTACCAGTTATGTTGACCCTATTGTCTTTGATGTTATCTTTCTGGCAGCGGTAGCCGTTGTTATTTATAAGGGCGTAAACAAGGGTATTGAACTGATTTCCAAAATTCTGATGCCTGTATTGCTGGTATTTGTCATCGGCATTGCTGTTTTTTCGCTGACACTGAAAAAAGACGATGTTTCAGGTCTGGACGGTCTGAAAGTCTATCTGATTCCGAATGTTGAGGGAATGAAATTCGGTGATATTGTTGTTGTCGTGCTGGACGCTATGGGACAACTTTTTTATAGTATCAGTGTCGCTATGGGTATCATGGTAACTTACGGTTCGTACTATAAAGATGACAGCAATCTTGTGAAGTCTGTCAATCAGATTGAAATATTTGATACTGTAGTTGCTTTTCTGGCAGGGGTTATGATTATTCCGGCAGTTTTCGTGTTCCTGGGTGCAGACGGTATGAAAGCAGGTCCGGGACTGATGTTCATGGCTCTGCCGAAAGTATTCACGCAGATGGGTGCGGCAGGAAATGTTGTAGGCTGTCTGTTCTTTATTATGGTATTGCTGGCAGCGCTCACCAGTGCAGTTTCTGTGCTTGAGGCTGTCGTGGCAAGTATGATGGACAAATTCAACTGGTCAAGAACAAAAGCCACGATTATTGAAACTGTCATTGCTCTTGTGCTTGGTGTAATTGTCTGTCTTGGTTATAACGCTCTGTATTTTGAACTGCCTTTACCTAACGGTTCTACTGCTCAGGTTCTGGATATTATGGACTATATCAGTAACAACATTCTTATGCCCGTGGTGGCTATTGGAACCTGTATTCTGATAGGCTGGTTCGTCAAACCAAAGACTGTCATTGACGAAGCAACCAGAAACGGCGAAAAATTCCGCAGAAAAGGTTTATATATTGTCATGATTAAATTTGTTGCTCCCGTTCTGTTGTTTGCGTTGTTGCTGGTATCTCTCGGTGTGATTAAGTAATGAAAAGACGCTCTGTATTTTTCATTGACGGCATGAAAGACGGTATTCCCATAGCGTTGGGGTATTTTTCGGTTTCGTTCGGATTCGGGATATCGGCTGTCGGACTGGGAATATCCGTTTTTCACTGTGTCATGATTTCATTGACAAACCTGACTTCCGCAGGTCAGTTTGAGGGAATTCACATTATCGCCCTTTCGGGAACGCTGATTGAAATGGCATTGGTACAGCTGGTTATCAATATGCGGTATTCGCTGATGTCGCTGGCACTTTCGCAGAAACTGGACGACAATTTTACTTTTCCGCACCGTCTGATAGCCTCTTACGGAATTACCGATGAAATCTTTGCGGTGTGTTCCACCAAAAAAGGAAAGCTGTCGCCCTACTATATGTACGGTATTATTTCGGTATCCACACTCGGCTGGACAACGGGAACACTGGCAGGGGCAACATTGGGAGCAATACTTCCGCCACTGCTTACTTCATCGCTGGGCATTCTGCTTTACGGAATGTTTCTGGCGATTGTGATACCCTCGGCAAAGAAAAACACAAAAATTCTCTTTGTCGTGGGAATATCTGCGTTGCTGAGTTCCATATGTAAATATTTTATTCCGTCGGTATCGGGAGGCTTTGCCATAATTATCTGTTCTGTGGTATCGGCGACCGTGGGAGCACTGGTATTTCCTGTGAAAGAAACGGAGGAAAATTCATGAGTATAGTGTTGTATATTATCGTCATGGCAGGTGTTACCTATCTGGTGAGAATGATACCGTTTACCTTTTTCCGCAAGAAAATCAATTCTGTATTTATCAAAAGTTTCATGTACTATATTCCGTATGCCGTACTGAGTGCCATGACGATTCCCGCAATTTTTTACAGTACGGGAAATATGACTACCGCTTTTCTGGGAACGGCTGTCGGCATTATTTTAGCCTATTGCAATATGCCGTTGATTGTGGTGGCTCTTGCGTCATCGCTTACTGCCCTGGTCAGCGGAATATGGATATAGTCCAATCACAAAAAAACATCATGAAAAAACACAATGCTGAAGTTTCAAGCATTGTGTTTTTTTGAGCAGTCCGTAAAAGAAAAAAGAACGGCGACTGATTTACTCAGTACGCCGTTTCTGACAAAAAGATGGTGCGAGTGATGGGACTTGAACCCATACGCCATAAGCACACGCACCTTAAACGTGCCTGTCTGCCTGTTCCAGCACACTCGCATCTGTTGTCAACGATAGAGATTATAGCATTAAGGGAATCTTTTGTCAATACTTTTTTTAAAAAAAGTTAAAAAATTGATTTTTGCTGAATTGTAAAGTAGACTACATTCTGAAAAAGCGGTATGTGATACAATCAGAATAATTGCAGAATGGAGGAATCACAATGAAAAATTACAGAATTGCGTTGCTGAAAGGTGACGGTATAGGCCCTGAAATTGTAGAGCAGGCAGTAAAAGTGCTTGATGTCACAGCGAAGAAATTCGGATTTGGTGTGGAGTACGACCCCGCCGACATCGGAGGTATTGCCATCGACAATTACGGCGAACCTTTACCGCAAATCACGATTGATAAATGTAAGCAGTCGGATTCGGTGTTGCTGGGAGCAGTAGGGGGAGCAAAATGGGATAACCAGCCGTCAGGAAAAAGACCCGAATCAGGTCTGTTAGGTATCAGGGGAGCGTTGGGACTGTTTGCCAACCTGCGACCTGCGGTTATCTTTGAACCGCTGAAAAAGGCTTCTCCCATCAAAGACGAAATCATCGGTGATAATCTTGATATTATGATAGTCAGAGAGCTGACAGGCGGTATTTATTTCGGAGAGAGGGGCAGAGCCGAAGAAAACGGTATGCCGTGTGCGTATGATACCGAAAAATATTCTGTTTACGAGATTGAAAGAATCTGTAAAGTAGCCTTTGAGCTGGCGATGAAAAGAAACAGGAAACTGACAAGTGTGGATAAAGCCAATGTTCTGGAGTCGTCAAGACTGTGGAGAGAAACCGTCAATAAGATGGCGGAGCAGTATCCCGAAGTGGAAGTCAATCATATGTATGTAGATAACTGTGCTATGCAACTGGTCAGAAATCCTCAGCAGTTTGATGTCATAGTCACATCAAATATTTTCGGAGATATTCTGTCCGATGAAGCTTCCATGATAAGCGGGTCAATCGGTATGCTGGCATCGGCGAGCCTGAGTTCAGGAAAACTGGGATTGTACGAACCTATTCACGGCAGTGCCCCCGATATTGCAGGAAAAAATATTGCCAATCCTTTGGCGACAATCTTGTCGGTGGCAATGATGCTGAAGTATTCGCTTGACGAACCGCAGGCAGGACAGGCGATTGAAGACGCAGTGGCAAAAGCACTGGAAACCCACAGAACTCCCGATATTTATGAAGAAGGTAAGGTCAAGGTAAGCTGTTCGGAAATGGGCGACTATGTTTGTCAGTTAATCTGAACCCTTTTTGTCGGAAATAAAAATTGATACGGGAGGCTTTCTGATGAACAGATACGACATTCACACACATATTTTACCGAACCTTGATGACGGGTCTTCCGATATTGATATTTCCATGGTATTGCTGGAAGAGCTGGAAAATCAGGGGGTTACCCATCTGGCATTCACACCGCATTTTTACTCGCAGTATATAGATATGAGCGGTAACAATGAAAAGGCAGAAAATCTTTTACAGCACTATTTTCAGTCCAGAATGGACGCATTGCAGGCAGTACGACATGAGTATCACGGCAATATGCGGTTTACTTTCGGGGCAGAGGTGCATATGTCAGAAAATATCATACACGCAAAAGACCTTTCTCCGTTGTGCTACTACGGTACAAATCATATGCTTGCCGAAATGCCCTACAGCAGTGTTATGGCAGAAAATGAAGTCATGTGGCTGAAAACCCTTATCGAACAATATCATATTATCCCCATACTTGCCCATATTGAGCGATATCCTGTCTTGGTAACAGATATGAAGCTGTTGTCAGGTCTGCGTGAAATGGGTTGTAAGGTGCAGGTCAATACAGAAAGTCTGTATACCAGAGGATTATCGAAACGTATTATCAAGCTGATTAATGAGGGCTGTGTTGACTTTCTGGGCAGTGATACACATTCCACGATGAGAGGTTGTGACTATGAACGGGGATACATGGAAATGGTAAAGCATTGTCACGCTGATATGATAGACCGAATTACAGAAAACGGCAGAAAACTGTTCAAAGTCTAGTTATTCGGGGACGCTGTCCCCGAACCCCTGTCAGGGGCTCTGCCCCTGAACCCCGCAAGCCTTTGAAAAGGCTTGACCGAAACTTTAAGGC
>CACYBZ010000058.1 GCA_902772795.1 uncultured Ruminococcus sp.
AATTATTCTATTTTAGAAATATCATTGGCGTTTATGCGATTTATTAAAAAATTGTTCATAGAAATTTAACTCGTTCAAAAACCCTGAACATATTTTCTTTTTTACTTTACTTTTGGGAATTCTATGCTATAATAGAAACAAAAGTTCATATTATGATACGGAGGATTACATTATGCAGAATCTGATAAAACCACCTATGGAAGTCAGGTACGCCAAGGAACTTCAGACTCTCAAAGCCACAGACACCGCAAGAAAACCCGAAAACTGGTATTTATCGCCTAAAGCTGTCAGAACATTCATTTTAGGAGCAAAAAAACCGATAGACTTCAACGGCGAGAAAATCGAAATCAAGAAGAAATTTTTCGGCAATGATGCACTTGTCGAAAGATGTATTATCACACTGGCTGGAACCAGAGGTCTTATGCTGGTGGGTGAACCCGGTACGGCAAAAACGATGCTTTCTGAACTGTTATCGGCTTCCATCAGCGGAACAAGCACCAACACTGTTCAGGGAACAGCAGGCACTACCGAAGATATGATTAAATACAGCTGGAATTATGCCTTATTACTGGCAAAAGGTCCTGTCAGAGAAGCGTTGGTACCGTCACCGCTCTATGTCGGCATGACAAAGGGAATTATTACCCGTTTCGAGGAAATTACCCGAACACCTGCCGAAATTCAGGACAGTCTGATTTCTGTCATGAGTGATAAAGTACTGAATATCCCCGAACTGGAAGAAAACGGTCTGGTTTTTGCCAAATCGGGATTTAATATTATCGGTACGGCAAATATCCGTGACAAAGGTGTCAATGAGATGTCCAGTGCATTGAAAAGACGTTTCAACTTTGAAACAGTCAGCCCTGTCAGAGATGTCCGTCTGGAAAAACAGATTATTCTCAGTGAAGTCGAACAAAGTACACTTGCCGACAAAATCGAAATGCCCATAGATACCGATGTCGCTGAACTGCTTGCGGTAACGTATCATGAACTGAGAGAAGGTGTATCTGACACAGGTATCAAAATTGACAAGCCGTCAGCCGTTATGAGTACAGCGGAAGCCGTTTCGGTGTTTTATCAGACTATCTCCAATGCGTGGTACTACGATGAACCCCGACTTAACCTTGCAGACCTTACACAGAATCTTACCAATGCCGTATGCAAGGATACCAAGGACGACTTGGAAAAATTAAAAGGGTATTTCAACACCGTTATCAAATATAAAGCGGAAAAGGTCGGGGGAATATGGAAAGAATTTTATGCAACCAGAAAATATTTGAAATAATTCCGTTTGACTACTCCTCCCCTGTTCTGTTTTTTCCTGTAAGACATCACAGTCCTGCGTGTTCGTATCACCTGTTACAGACTATCCGCCACTATCAGCCCGATTGTATTCTGGTGGAAGGCCCTCAGAATGCAGACAGACTTATTCCTGTTCTTACTGATGAAAATACGGTTCTGCCCGTTGCTTTCTACTATTTCTATAAAGACAGCGGTAAATATGTTTCCGACGATGCTGACGACTATAAATGTTATTATCCGTTTCTGGCAACTTCTCCCGAATACAACGCTCTGCAATATGCTGTCCGAAATAACATTGACTGCGGATTTATTGACCTGCCTTATGGTGAAATTCTTATTCACACTGCTGAAAACAAGGGCTTACGCAAAGAAGCAGAAGTCCGTAACTACAATGATGACTATTATTTATCCCGCAATACATTTTTTGACACACTCTGCGAAAAAACAGGTATGCGTAGCTTTGAAGAATTCTGGGAAACTTTCTTTGAAGTGGACGGTCTTTTTGACGATACCCTCACTTTTGTGGAAAAAATGTATACCTATTGTTATCTTACACGACAGAATACCTCCGAAACCGAACGGGAAACAGACGGCTGTCATATCAGAGAACAGTTCATGGCAGAAAATATCGTCAAGGCAACAGAAACACATCAGAAAGTCCTTGTCGTGACGGGCGGTTTTCATACCTACGGACTGTATCAGCGGATTCATTCGGGCAATAAAAACAAGAAAGTCAAAATCCATAAGTTTGACGAAAAAACACAGAATGTCTATGCTATGGCATATTCTTTTGCTTCCGCTGACGCTCTCAACGGTTATGCCTCGGGTATGCAGAATCCCTATTTCTACGACCGTATCTGGCAACGTGTCAGGGACTGCATGAACAATGATGAACAACCTCATAACGTATATCGTGATACCGTTATGGAACTGCTGTTACAATGTGCCAGACAGTCATCAAAGGAAAATTTTCTGATTACGATGTCAGATATTTCCTCTGCCGTAACCATGTACGAGGGACTTGCCTTACTCCGTAACAAAAAGTCGGCGGGACTCTATGAACTCTATGACAGCGTACAAAGCTGTTTTATCAAAGGTGAACGTAATGCCTCCAGTGATTTACCCCTGGAACTGCTCCGAAAAATCGCCACAGGTGACAAAATCGGCACACTTTGTCCGACAACAGAAAAAATCCCCCTTATTCAGGACTTTGAAGAAACTTCCGCACGTTTACGGCTCAAAATTGAAAGCGTCACTGAACAGGAAATTGAACTGGATATCTTTACCAAAAAATCCCATAAGGAAACCAGTCGTTTTTTCTACCGCATGAACTTTCTGGAAACAGGCTTCGCCGTCAGAAAAAAAGGAGCGGATATTCTCAACAATACCGACAGAAGTCGTATTCGGGAATTATGGGTCTATGCCCGTACTGTCCATACCGATTCCGCTCTGATTGATTACAGTGCTTACGGCGGAACAATAGAAGAAGTCTGTAAGATTATTCTGTCACGCCGTCTGAAAAACGAAACAAAATGCAGTATCGCTTCCAGACTTTATGTGGAAAGTTTTCTGATGGGCATTGACGTTTCTGAAAACTTCACTGAACAAATCCACAATATCATTATTCAGGACGGTGACTTTTTCTCTGTCGGAAAAGCTCTGTACTATTTCAATTTACTGCGTTCGCTGAAAAAAATGTACGGGGTCGAAAAAAACAACACTGAAATTTTTCTGACCAAATGCTTTCAGAAAATCTTAATCATGTTGCCTGCTATGATAAGTGTCAAATCGGAATATGCCAACGAATGTATAAAAATCTGCCGAATGTTATACAATCTTGTTTCAGGTGACTTGTTGCACGATGAATATGACAATCTGTTCGACGCTTTCCGCACCATGATACAACAGGACAACCCTGAACCTGCTTTATACGGGGCAGTTCTGGGATTACTCTACGGCAGTGATATCACTTACAAAAATACCATTACCTACGCTTTCAACGGCTATCTTACGGGTACGGACGAAAAGAAAAAACAAGGTGCTGTATTTATCAGAGGTCTGTTTTCTACGGCAAGGGATATTGTTCTGGTCGGGGACGATTTTATCCGCATTACCGACAACCTCATCAAATCCCTTACCATGGAAGAATTTATGGAAGTTCTGCCTGAATTACGTCTGGCATTCAGTTCTTTTGCCCCGTCCGAAACGGATACCATCGCTGAAAAAGTCGCTTTACTCTACGGTCAGCACTCGTCCGACATCAGAAAGTCACTTGACATCGACAATGACTTATATCTTGTCGGTTTACAACTGGAAAAACAAATCTGTCTTGGACTGGAGGCGTTTTCATGATAAATACAACCCATGACAATCAGGAAAATCTGAACAAGTGGCGGTTGATTCTCGGCAAAAATGCTGAAAATCATATCGGCTTTCAGGGAATGTACGGCAACGGTATTTCCTTTCAGGACATGGAACAGACTCTTGACTATCTCTATGACCACGAACTCGGCGAAAGCGTTATGAGAACAGGCGGTAACGGCGGGTCTAATCTCTATGTCGCCCAGTGGATTGACAAAGTAAGAAAACTCTTTCCGAAAAAAACAGTCGAAATTCTGGAAAAACAAGCCCTCGACCACTTCAAAATGACCGAACTCCTGACAGACAAGGAAGTCCTGAAAAAAATTGAACCCAGTATGGATTTACTCAAGACTATCCTGCAGTTCAAGCACCTGATGAAAAATGACGTTATCAAAGAAGCTCATCGTATCATCAAAAAAGTCGTTGACGAACTCACCGAAAAAATACAGACGGATATCCGTAAATCCCTGCTTGGCAAACTTAACCGCAATATGCCCTCAAACGTCAAATCTATCCGAAATATGGATTTCAAACGTACCATCAACCGCAATCTGAAAAACTATGATGTTGAAAATAACCGTCTGGTTATCAAGGATTTATGTTTCAGCAGTCGTGTCAGACGTTTCAATAAATGGAACATCATTATTGCCGTTGACGAAAGTGGTTCTATGATGGACAGCGTTATTTACAGTGCCGTCATGGCAGGGATTTTCGCCAAACTTCCTATGCTGGATACAAAACTTGTTATTTTTGATACCAACGTCGTCGATTTAAGCGGTTACGTCGATGACCCTGTGGAAGTACTTATGGGTATGCAACTCGGAGGCGGTACGGATATCAACCGTGCTCTTACCTATTGCGAATCACTTTGTACGAATCCTCATCATACTGTCTTTGTCACCGTCACTGACCTTTATGAAGGTGGTGACATCAACCGTCTTATGAAAACCTGTTCCGATATTATCAGCAGTGGCAGTAAAATGATATTTCTTACCGCTCTGGACAGTGATGCCAATCCCGTCTATGACAAAACCAACGCTCAGAAACTCGCTGACATGGGAGCTTTTGTCGGTGCAATGACCCCTGAACAACTCGGCGATTATATCGGCAAAATGATTTCATAACCAAAGGAGATTTTTATGACAAAAGAACAATCTAACCAAATAAAAGGTGTAGCACTATTGCTTATGTTCTGGCACCATCTGTTCGGCTGTGGTTGGCAGGTAGATGGTAGCTATAAGACCATTTTTCAACCTGAAAATACATTTGTTTTTGGTATGTCAGGAAGAATATGTATTTCACTGTTTCTTTTTTGTTCAGGATACGGATTTTATAAATCCTATATTGGCAAAGAAAATATAGCTAAAAAATATATTGTTGTAAAACTCATAAAATTCCTTATTCCGTATTGGGCTATTCTATTTTTTACCATATGTTATTTGATTTACACACAAAAGTTTGAAGTAAAATATCTTTTTATTAATTTATTTGCATTATTGAATAACGGTGACATATTGTATGTAAGTTTCAGTTGGTTTATTAAAGTGTATATTACTATTATTTTGCTATTGCCATTATTGAAATTAATCGAGAAAAAATTCAAAAAAAATATTTTTATTGATATTACTTTTTATATTCTGATTCCTGTTGTGATTCATTTGTTGTTATATTCAAATTTAAATGAATCAACCTATGTCAATTTTTTTTCTTTTATCTTTAGTTGGTTTATTATGTTTATGCAGAATTTTGCATTTTTTTCTGTAGGTATGCTATATGCCAAATATAATATAGATATTAAATGCAAAAAAATTATTCATAAATTTAATAATATTCTAGTGGTTATTGCTTCACTGTTATGTTTTTTTATAATTATACGTATGAGATACAGATGGATCGTTTATGTGAATTATCAATGGAAATATAGAGAATTGCTAGATATTATTTATACCCCTATTATAGCAACAGGCATATTGTTTATTTCAGATAATACACCAAATTGTGGCAAAAAAGTGATTGAATATATTGGTCAGCATTCTATGGACTATTGGCTGATAAGCAGTATATTTTTTCTCAACACTTCAGAACTCCAATTTATTTTATATTTGCCTAAATATGCGATATTAATATTAATTTGGAAAGTATTAATCATCACTCCTATGGTTATTATATGTAGTTTTGTATCTGAAAAAGTAACAAAATTTTTATTGAATAGATTACATTTGATAAAATCCAAAACACAAAGTCAATCTCAATAATTGACTTTGTTCCTATGAAAGGAAGTGATTTTGCATTATGCTGAAACTGATTAATGCTCTGCAATCGGCTGACGATGAATATCTCATTGCGTTGAGTAACAAAGG
>CACYBZ010000059.1 GCA_902772795.1 uncultured Ruminococcus sp.
AAAAAAAGATAATTTTTCTGCGTAAACAAATTGTTAACAAAAAACAGATTTTTTCTTGAACAACAGCAATTTTTCAGATTTTTTCTGATAAATTTTTCCCGAAATAAAAAGACTATTGACAAAAATGGAAATAAAGTATATACTATATCAGTAGATACAGCAAGGAGGCTGTAGGTTGGCAGGTGGCTTTCCTACGGTCTTTTTTGTTTTTTCTGTCTATCTGTTACCGTTACATTTTTAGCATTCTAAAGGAGCGTTATTACATGGTAAAAATTCCCGAACTGTTCGGCAGTATGGTTTTTGACGATGCCACGATGAAAGAAAGACTTCCCAAAGAAACGTACAAAGCACTGAAAAAAACAATCAAAGACGGAGCACCATTAGATATCAATGTTGCCAATATCGTTGCCAATGCAATGAAAGACTGGGCATTAGAACTGAATGCCACCCATTACACACACTGGTTTCAGCCCATGACAGGCATTACCGCCGAAAAACATGACAGTTTTATCAATCCCACCGATGACGGCAAAGTCATCATGGAATTTTCGGGAAAAGAATTAATCAAAGGGGAACCTGATGCTTCTTCCTTCCCATCAGGCGGAATTCGGGCAACCTTCGAGGCGAGAGGCTACACCGCATGGGATCCGACATCTTATGCTTTTGTCAAAGACCAGACATTATGTATTCCTACCGCATTCTGTTCCTACACAGGCGAGGCACTGGACAAGAAAACACCGTTACTGCGTTCTATGGAAAGAATCAGTGATGAAGCTGTCAGAATTCTGCGTATACTGGGCGACAATGAAACAACAAGAGTTGTTACCACTGTCGGAGCAGAACAGGAATATTTCCTGATTGACAAAAACTTATTCGACAAAAGAAAAGACCTTATCTACACAGGCAGAACATTGTTCGGAGCGAAATCTCCCAAAGGACAGGAACTGGAAGACCATTATTTCGGGTCATTGAAACCGAGAGTTCTTGCCTATATGCAGGATCTGGATATTGAGTTATGGAAACTGGGTATCTATTCCAAAACCAGACATAACGAAGTTGCTCCTGCACAGCACGAAATGGCACCTATCTTCACCACAACCAACCTTGCCACAGACCATAACCAGCTGGCTATGGAAGTAATGAAAAAAGTTGCCACAAAACATAATCTGGTATGTCTTTTACACGAAAAACCTTTCGCAGGTGTCAACGGTAGCGGTAAGCACAATAACTGGTCCATTTCCACCAACACAGGCAGAAACTTATTGAAGCCGGGTAAAAATCCTATTGAAAATACAGAATTTCTTATTTTCCTTGCAGCGATTATGAAAGGTGTCTATGAATATCAGGATTTACTGCGTGTATCTGTTGCCAGTGCAGGAAATGACCATCGTTTAGGAGCTCATGAAGCACCCCCTGCAATTATCTCCATGTTCATCGGTGACGACCTTGAAGCTGTTGTCAATGCCATTATTGACGGTAAAGATGTTGTGAAAAATGATGTCGGCAATATGGAATTAGGCGTAGGTGTATTACCCGATTTCAAGAAAGATACCACCGACCGCAACCGTACTTCACCGTTCGCCTTTACAGGCAATAAATTTGAATTCCGTTCGTTAGGGTCTTCACTCAACATTGCGTGTCCTAACATTATGCTTAATACTATTGTTGCCGAAGAACTGAGTCAGTTTGCCGATGAAGTAGAACCTGCACAAGACAAACAGTCTGCTGTCAGAGCCTTAATCAGACGGGTATTCAGAGAATATAAGAAGATTGTATTCAACGGTGACAACTATTCGGAAGAATGGGTAGCCGAGGCAGAAAGAAGAGGATTGCTGAACTTACGCTCCATGCCTATTGCCATGCCCCACTTTATTGATGAGAAAAATGTCAGACTGTTTATGAAACACAACGTACATACCAGACGTGAGATATTCTCCAGGTATGAAATTCAGCAGGAAGAATATTGCCGTATGCTGAATATTGAAGCTCTCACCATGCTGGATATGGCAAGAAAAGATATTTTCCCCAGTGTTTCCCGATATATTCATGAACTTACTGATACCTGCAATGCCAAGAAAGCGTTGAGTGCATCTATTGTATGCGATGCTGAAATTGATTTGATTGAAAAACTTTCCAAATTACTCAACTGTTTCTATAAGAAAATCAATGTTCTTGAAACACAGGTAAACACTGCCAGAGAAATCAGCGACGTTGCCCAGAGAGCTTTATTTTATGGTGAAGAAGTTTTCAACGCAATGAATGAACTGCGTGCTGTGGGCGATGAAATGGAAGTTTCCGTTTCGTCACAGTACTGGCCTTACCCGTCCTACGGTGAACTGCTTTATGGTGTCCGCTGAATGTTAAAATAGAAAATCTGTCCTTTCACAATGAAAGGACAGATTTTCTTGTTTAAGGGCTTTGCCCTTAAAAATCCCATCAGGGGCTTTG
>CACYBZ010000060.1 GCA_902772795.1 uncultured Ruminococcus sp.
CCACCTGAGCTAAAACTTTTCATTGTCGCTATAGTGTCAGTCATATCTACCAGTTTCATGGATACCTGTGAACAATCGTTTGCCGATGTTTCTCCGACAATGACACTGCGGCTTGTTGTACCGCCCTTCGGAGCTATGGAGTAGGTGGTTTTCATGACTTTATCATTTGTTGACTTGTCGCCTGCCTGAAGTCTTGTGGTAATCAGCATCATATTGTGACTGCCATTGAATGTCACTTCGGGAATACCACTACCGCCACCCTGAGATATTGTGTCTGATATGGTGGCTTGCTTGACAACAAAATCTTTTTCCACCGCTACCCAGAAACTGGTATTTTTGGTGGATTTTATGACAACACGCAGAATATATTTGCCGTCATCGTCGAAAGTGTGGCTGATATGGGTTGTATCTACCCAACCATCTGTGAGCGGAATCCATTGCCATGAGCCTGCTTTTCTGTAAGAAAACTTGAACACAAAGTATTTTGATATATCAATCGTTGCATCTGTCCATATATCCACAGGGGATTTTGCCGTACCCGTTTCGGGATTGGTTTTCAGATAAAATTTCCATTTTTCTTTAGGACGGGGTTTTGTCGGTTTTTGTGTAGGTGCCTCAGTAGGCTGGGTAGGATCTGTGGGAGGGTCTGTCGGGGCTGTAGGAGGGGCTGTGGGAGGGTCTGTCGGAACTGTGGGAGGGTCTGTTGGAGGGTCTGTCGGGACTGTGGGAGGGTCTGTCGGTTCGTCTGTGGGGTCATCGGGTATATTCGGCATGGGAACATCAATTTTTCCTGCATTGGTGCATTGATTTCTCTTGTTCGGATAAGTATCTGCACCACCGCCGCCGTTACCTTCTTCATCAGGACTACCGGCTTTATCCTCTGTTTTTTTCATTTGTTTATCCATCCACCAGTCGAATAATAATCCAGCACCAAGTAAAATACCGCCAACGGCAATAGCTGCACCACCTGAAAGCACAATAGCCGCAGCAACACCGCCGGCTCCCAAGGCAACATCACCTATATCTTTTATCATTCCGTTGCGGACATAGTCTACTTTTTCGTCAACGGAAACTTTACTGTTCGGGGCATCGAGTACTTTTTCCAGATTATAAAAACTACTTGGGTCGGCTCCGTTATATCCGGCACTTACATGATTAATCATATTTGCTGTACTTTTCACTGCAGCTGCACCGGCATAGGCTTTGCTCGCAGCAGACGCAGTAACGGAAGCTACAGGATGTGACTTTTCGATAGCAACACTGGTAATATCCGCCGCCCATGCACCTACTGCACCGGCATCCCAACCGTCAAAACCACTTTCCAGTTTTATCGGTTTGCGGGCAGAAACATCGCTACTGCTTCCAAGTTCATCATCAGCGTCTACTTCTGCTTCTCCGTCAGTATCATTTGCTTCCTCAAGCAATTTGGTAAGTATACCTTCCTGGATATCTTCAGCAGAAAGAATTACCCTGTATTTTACTTCCATTGAACCGTCTTCACGTTCAGTACAGCTGTAATTGCTGACTTCACCTGTGGCTTCCGAACCCTCATAAGCATGGATTCGGATACTTTCCTCACCGTCCAGAAAAACATTTCCTGTGTTTCTGTCGATAACAGGATAACGGTAGGACATGGTAAAGTCTGTATTTTCATCAAACTTATCGATATCCGAACCATTATTTTCAATCTTGAAACTTTCCTTTACTGTGTCAATATCAAGCTGAGGGTCGTAATATTCTTTGTCGCATTTCTGATACATTATCAGTTCCTGCATGGTAATGGAATGAATTTCTTTTCCTTGTGTATCCAAAGCAACAGAGAATTTCTGTTCTTTACCTGCCGAGGAAATGACTAAATTTCCGCTGATTTTGGAAATATTGTCTTTTTTCATGGCGGTAAAGTTGGGTGTAATCTTGACATTGATACTTTCATTGGTCTTCATCGGTGTTTCGCTGACACCCGGAGTTAAATTGACATAGTTCTGAATGGCATTGTCTGCATAAATACTGACACTGCTCAGACTGTTGCCAATATTGGTTATCATGTAATTCTGTTCCAGTGTATCTGCATCGGAAGATGTCAAATCACAGGTAAAATTCAGTTTTTCATCGGGTAAATTCAGCTTGACTGTCAGTTCATTGTCAAGAACATCACCCATACCTTCTTTGACATAAGCCTTTACCGGTAATGTGTATTCATTTTTTTCTGCCCTCTGGGCAAATACCGAAAGTTTGACTTTCGTACTTTCTCCTGCGGTAAGCAGGGTGGGCTGTGTTGCCGAACCTGATTCGATAAATCCTAAATAGATATCACTGTACGGATTATCTACCGAAAGGAAAAATACCGCATTTTCTGTTCCTGTGTTCTTGACTGTAACATAGCAACTCTGGTCAAAATCTCTTTTGATGTTAAAGGAAACATCAGTAATTTCCAGTGTCTGGCTATGTTCCTTGTCTTTTTCAAAGACACTCAGCAGTTTGTCAGACATCGCATTGATTCTGACTTTCTTATTGGTTGCCACAGTGGTTGGTGTTTCAGCAAAAGCTATCGGTACTGCTACGGAAACCAACATGGTCGCCGTCAGTATGGCAGATACCAGCTTTTTGCCAAAGTGTTTCTTCATATTTTTTCCTCCTTTTCCGCCCGGGCACCTGCCCCTGAAAATCACTCCCCCCAAAAAACGAGCGTCAGCGAGCCCTGAAAAGTTTTGTCGAACTTTTTCAAAAGTTCGTGGGGTCAAGGGGCAACGCCCCTTGTGGGATTTTCAAGGGCAAAGCCCTTGAACGCATAATTTATTCAAAATTTGCCCAAAGCAAATTTCAATCACTGTACATATACCTGAATATAGTCTGTCCGTTTAGTTGCCCCTGTGGAATCCGTTACCGTTGCTCTGATTTTATAGACTCCTGCTTTGTCCGCTGAGAACAGGGTTATCGCACCACCGTTATAGAATTCTGTCCACTGTCCTGTACCTGTCAGACAATATTCATAACGGTAAGTCTTTGTCCCTGTACCACCTGTAGAATTACATATCAGTATCGTATCCGTATCTACCGCAATATGGTCGGGCATTGCCGAGATGACACAAGTCGGCTTCGGATTGACTGCAACCGACAAGACAGCACTCTTTTCTGCACCTGCACTGTTCCTTGCCGTTACTCTCACATCGTAGACACCCTCTGTATAGAACTTACAAGCCTGTACCGTGTTTTCTGAAAAGCTACTTGCTGTCTTCCACTTGGAATCCCCTTTAAGTCTGTATTCATACTTATAGGTATAGGTATCCTCTGCACCATAGGATATCTTTGCGGTTATCCTGACTTCTTTTCCCGATGTTACCTCGGAACGGTCTGACGAAATATTCAGCACATAATCCCATACGGTGACACTTTTCTGTACTTTTACGGTTATTCCTGTATCGTCTGTGATATATGCCGTAACGGTATATGTACCTTCTTTGTCGCCTGCAAAGGTAATCCTGCTGTCTGTACTGTAATCCCTGAGTACCTTTTCCGTATTGTCAAAAGAACTCTTTACAGTAAACTTATACTTCGGTGTACCTGTGGCATAATTGGAACTGGCGGTAAATGTACATTCCTGTCCTATGCTAAGACTGTTGGTACTACTATATATACTTCCTTCCAGTGTGTGAACAACAGGATATCTGACATAAAGGGTGATTATCTTTCCTTCGTAACCTACTCCGCCCGTACCTGTGGTATTGCCTATGGTAAGACCGTTGTTATCCTGAGCGGACGCTCTGATGTGATAAGTACCCTCTGCCGAAAATTTGAACTTCAGAACAGTATTCTCTGTATAGCCACTGTAAACCAACGGCTGCCATGCTCCGTTGTCTTTCTGGAATTCATACATGAATTTGACGGGCTTTGCTCCTCCGTTGATATATGCATTTAATGTTACCTCTGTATTGGGAACAACATCTGTTTCGGACAGGAAATAGGTAAGTTCCATTTTCTTGACAAGTACGTTGATATTGGCAACAGATGTCACACCATTCTTATCCTTTGCGGTTACTTTCAGTTCGTACATACCTGCATATGCGGCATACTGGTCTGAAGTAGCACATTGTTTTGTGGTGAATTTTGCCGTATTTTCACTGCTGTAATCCTGCAAGGTGTGCCATGTAGAGGACAGACATTCTCTGTATGCAAACTGATAGGTATAGTCTGATGTATCTCCTTTCAGGTTCTTGAAAGCTGCGGTAAGATGAATATCTTCTCCCACATAGACGTTCGGATTGTCCGCAACAAGCTGGACGATTGCTCCTGTTACCGCTACCGTTTTTGTCGAAATGGAACGGTTACCTGCGTTATCGGTAGCAATTACCCTTACTGTATAGTTGCCTGACTGACTGAATGTCATATTGGCTGTTGTGTTTTCTCCGCTGTACAGATTTCTCCATGTGGTATCACTGACACTCTTATACTGATATTTGTAGGTTGTCCCGTTACCGAAATAATTTGCTGTGGCTTTGAGTGTCTTTTCCGCTCCCAAATCCGCCGTTTCGGGGGCTGTCAGCGTAACAACAGGCTTCTTGATGGTAACTGTCTTGACTTTTGTGAATTTCAGAGAAGTATCCTTGTTATATCTTGCGATTACTCTCAGCTGATAAGTGCCTGTTTCGGCAAAGGTGAGCGGATACTGCGTAACAGACGCAAATTTTTTGATAGTCGTCCAGTTTGTTTCGCCTGATTTTCTGTATTGATACTGATAGGAATAATCATTGCCCACATTTTTGATATTGGCAACAATATTGAATTCTTCGTTAAGAACAGGAGCTTTACTGGTAGTCACTTCCAGTTCATGCTGGATAATCGTAAAGGACTGTATCTTTTCTGCGGTATTTTCGGCATCGTCTTTAATTGCCACTCTTATCTGACAAGTACCTGCACGGTTAAATGTAAATGTCGTTTCTCTTTCTGTACTGAAATCCTGAATCATCTGCCATGTATCGGCATTTTCTTCTTTGTACGCAAACTGATACTGCTTGTTCTTGCCGAAATTCGTGCCGTAACCCGTAATCGTGACGGTATCTCCGAATCGGGGTTTCTCGTTGGAAACGGTGATTTTTGCACGGGGTGCAGTAACTTCAACGTCCTGCTGTTTATAAACCTGATTGCCTGCCTTATCCGTAACCGTCGCCCTTACAGTAAAGTTTCCGTCTTCTTCAAAGAAATAGGACAATGTGGAAAGATTGTCAGGATTGGGAATGGTTCTCCAGTCTGCGTCCTCTGCATTTACCTTTTCCTTTTCTGTATAGGCAAAAGTATACGTGTAATCGGGAACACCGTTGGAAGCCGTATTCTTGAATGTGTATGTTCCTGCTCCTGTACGCTTTACATCAAAAGTATTTCCCAATGCATAGTAAATGGTAAACGTCACTGATGTATTTCCGCCGTACTCTCCCATGCCGTATACCGTTATGGTCGCATCGCCTGTATGATAACTGCCGTTGGAATAATATACCTTATAGTCCTTGTTCTCCGTCAGTTCTTTTCCGTTGTCATAGACTTTCACATTTGCCCTTGCCTGATAGGTATACTGTACATAACGGTCATAAATGATTTCACAGTCACCTATCTGTGTACGGGTGTCTTCTATCGTTTCACATGAATAACCTCTGTCCACAAAAGCCTTATGCAGATAAGAATTTTCAATAACATATCCTGTAAACTTGCTCTTGTCAAGATTATCTACCGCATAGTTATCCATGGAAAGCACACTGCCATATTCCTTAATTGAAGTAAGACTCTTACAATTATAGAAAGCATAAGTTCCCAGCGATGTTACTGTGCCCGGAATGATAAATTCTCCCTCTTTGTTTCTCGGACAAAACAGTAACTTCGTCATTTCTTTATCATAAATCACATTGTCAACAGCCGTATAATTCTCATTTTCTTCCGAAATGGTGACGACTTCCAGACTGTCTGACAAAAGACGTTCAACCTTGAATGACTGCAGTCCCTTTCCGATATGCAGTTTCTTCAGCGGAACATAAGCGAAAATATAATCTTCTACATTACTCAGACTGTCAGGGAAAGTGACTTCTTCCAGAGCCGTCTGGTAGAATGCTTCATATTTTATCCTTTCCAGACCATTGCCTAAATCAACCGTCTTCAGTGTTCTGCAATATTCAAAAGCATAGTTGCCGATTGTCTTGACACTGTCGGCTATCGTGACACTTTCCAGCTTCGCACAGGCATGAAAACCATTCTGTTCGATAACCGTAACGCCTTGGGGAATTGTAACACTTTCCAGTGCGTTACAGTTCTCAAAACAAGCATACGGAATAGCTTCCAGTGCTTCTCCCCATACTATCTCACTGAGCGACGAACAGTTATAAAAACAATAATTACCCAAAGTCTTGGTATTCTTTCCCAATGTGACGGACTGCAATGCTGTACAACCCTTGAATGCACTTTCACCGATACTTTCACAGTTGTCATTGATTTTGATTTTCGTCAGGGCTTTACAGGAAACAAATGCATTGTTGCCGATTGTCTTTACCGCACTGCCTATGGTCACTTCTGTTATGGCAGTGGCATTGTCAAACGCATTGTTATTGATTTTCTCAACGGTATCGGGAATCACATATTTTCCTTCTTTTGCTCGGGGGAAAACAAGAATTTCGGTACACGCCTTATTGAACAGCACACCATCAACAGACTTGAAATTTTCGTTGTCTTCTGATACGGTAATTGTCTTCAATGCGTTATTTCCGTAAAAAACAGAAACAGGCAATGATGTAACACCTTTTCCTACATAAAAACTTTCCAGAGCTTTACAGCCATTGAATGCATTACCGTCTACTGTTACCAGACTTTCAGGCAATGTGACAGCGGTGAGGGAAGTACAGTTATTAAAAGCATTTTCCCTGATTCTGGTAAGTCCCTCTTTGAAAACAACACTTTCCAGAGCAGTACAGTTATTGAAAGCATAATTATAAATTTCTTTAATATTGGCAGGAATTTCCACTTTCTTTAGTGCCTGACAACCATTGAAGGTAGAGTTAGGAACAACTGTCATACCTTTACCCAGCGTTACCGATGCCAATGCACCACACCCCTGAAATACATTGCTTCCCATGGTTTCCACACTGTCGGGAATACAGATACTTTCCAGACCTGTGTATTCAAAGGCATAGGTTTCGATGGTTTTCAGACTTTCGGGCAGGGTAACCGTCTTCAGACTGCTACAATTCCAGAACGCTTCGTATTTTATGGTGACAAGACCTTTTCCCAAGTTGACATCAGACAACGCACTGCAACCCTGAAAAGCATACTGTCCGATAGTCTGACAAGTGTCCGGTAGGGTGATGGCTGTAAGTTTATTACAGCCATAAAAAGCATAATCCCCGACATTTTCCAGCGATTTACCCAGTGTGATGGTATTCAGACCTGTACAATTTCTGAAAGCTTCTCTTTCTATCTCTTTCACAGATGCAGGCAAAGCTATCTCTGTCAGCTGATTACAATACTGAAACGCATAGCTTTCCACTTTTTCGATATTCTTCCCCACTGTGACTTTGTTCAGCTTCTGACAGTAGGAAAACGCATATGTACCAATCGTCTTGACGGTGGAAGGAATGGTATATTCTCCCTCATAGCCACGACCCATTCGTATCAGCTTTGTCTTGTCTTTGTTGAACAGAATACCGTTGCTGTCATTTGACAAATAAGGATTGTCTTTATGTAC
>CACYBZ010000061.1 GCA_902772795.1 uncultured Ruminococcus sp.
AAAAAGTTTTGTCCACTTTTTCAAAAGTGGTGGGGTCGAGGGGCAAAGCCCCTCGTGGGATTTTTAAGGGCGAAGCCCTTAAACTATCCGAATTTTAAAAAGTTGGTGAGGTCAAGAGTGAAACCCTTGAGATAAAAATATTTTTTGTAAATGAAATATCCATTATTCATTCAGGCGGAAATGTGGTATAATAAAAACAGAGCGTTGAGGAAGTGATAAGTCGTGTATCGTAAAATCAAGAAAAGAGCCTTTGAAATTATACAATGTGCCGACGAAAATGACCCCGAAAGTAAACGGTTTGACTTGTTCATTGTCGCACTGATTTTTATTAACCTTGTCATTGCGGTAGTCGAAACATTTACAGTTCCTTATGTGTTGCAACAGGTCATCACGAATATTGAAAATATATCTGTCATAATATTTAGCGTAGAATATGTACTGAGAGTATGGACATCAGACTGTCTTTATGAAGGGTTGTCGCCGTTGCAGTCAAGAATCAGGTATATATTTTCGTTTATGGCGTGCATAGACCTGTTGGCGATACTTCCTTTTTACATACCGCTTCTGTTTCCCATAGATTTACGGGTACTCAGGGCATTGCGGATTATCCGTATGTTTCGGTTATTCAAGATAGGCAGATATACCGACGCATTCATCACGATAGGAAAGGTATTCAGAAGCAAAGCAAGTCAGTTATTTTCATCGGTGTTCGTGGTAGGGTTGCTGATGATTATTTCTGCGGTACTCATGTACAACGTGGAAAACACAGCTCAGCCTGACAAGTTTGACAATGCGTTTTCAGGGATATGGTGGTCAATATCGACGCTGACAACGGTAGGGTACGGTGATATTTACCCTGTGACGGTGCAGGGTAAATTATTAAGTATCATTATCGCTATGCTGGGGATAGGACTGATTGCCGTTCCGACAGGGATTATCACATCGGGATTTATTGAGGTACTCAACGAAGAAAAACAACAGATTGCCGATGTGGTAGACGAAAAATGCTATTGTCCCTACTGCGGACACCGTATTGATGAATAAATAACAGGGACTTTTCTGCTGTTTATTCAGTTCACAAAAAGCTGGTTTGAATTCTAATATTTTAATTAACTTGACATCAATTCATAAATAGAGTAAAATTAAGGAAATATGTTTGTTCGGAATTGATTTACCATAAAATAAAATTATCAGAAAACAGTTCTTTTATGTTTGGCACCGTTTGCAACATAAATCAGAAAAGATATGTTTTCGGGTAATCTGAAATATATACATAATATTGACAATGGAGGTTTGTTTGTGAATAACGGCAATGAGAGAAAGCCCGTTGCAGGAAGAAAAAACGGCAGTGTCAGAAATACGGACAGTGACAATGCCAGAAAATTCCAGAACGGCAAGACAAGAACGAACAGGAAAGCTTACTACCCGAAAAAAACGGGAGTCAATGGCAGAAAATCTCCCACAAGGAGAAATGAAGCAATAAAATCATCTATCAAAGTAGCGTTTCTGGGCGGTCTGAATGAAATAGGAAAGAACATCACGCTGTTTGAATGTCAGGGGGATATGTTTATTCTGGATTGCGGAATGGCATTTCCTGACGGCGAAATGCTGGGCGTGGATCTGGTACTGCCCGACTTTACCTATGTCAAAGAAAATGTTGACAAAATCAAAGGAATTATTATCACGCACGGTCATGAAGACCATATCGGTTCTTTGCCGTATCTGCTGAAAGATGTCAATATTCCCGTATACGGCACACCACTTTCCATGGGACTTGTGGGCAACAAGCTCAAAGAACATAATCTTTTGTCATCGGCACAGCTCAATGTTGTTCATGCGGGCGACGTGTTGAAAATGGGGTGTATGAATGTTGAACTGATTCATGTCAACCATTCCATACCCGACTCCGTAGGTGTGGCGATACATTCGCCTGCTGGAACGATTGTGCATACAGGTGACTTCAAAATCGACTTTACGCCTGCAACGGGAGATGTCATTGACCTGACACGTTTTGCGGAACTGGGAAAAGAAGGGGTACTGGCACTCATGGCGGACTCCACCAACGCCGAAAGAGCAGGATTTACCAAGACGGAAGCCAAAGTACGGGAAAGTTTTGAAAATCTCTTTATCAGGGCAAAGAACAAAAGAATTATTATTGCGACTTTTGCCTCGAACGTCAACAGAATACAGCAGATTGTGGACTGTGCCAAGGCGAACGGAAGAAAAGTGGCATTTTCGGGAAGAAGTATGCTCAACTATGTACAGGTTGCCACAGAACTCGGCTATATGGAAGTTTCAGACGGTGCTGTCATAGATATTGATTCCCTCAATGAATATCTGCCCGAACAGATTGTTCTGGTAACGACAGGGTCACAGGGAGAACCGATGTCGGCACTTTACCGAATGGCATATTCCGAACATCGGAAAGTAGCGGTCGGTAAGGGGGATTTCATCATTATTTCCGCCAATCCGATTCCCGGAAATGAAAAGATGGTCGGCAACGTCATTGATGAACTGTTGAAACTGGGTTGCGAAGTGGTTTATGAATCCATGTATGAAGTTCATGTTTCGGGACACGCCTGTCAGGAAGAACTGAAAATCATTCATAATCTGGTAAAGCCTGAATTTTTTATTCCCGTGCACGGCGAACAGAAACATCTGAAAAAGCATGCAGATTTAGCCGAAAGTCTGGGTATGGACAGGGAAAATATTTTCATCGGTGATGTCGGCAACGTCATCGAACTCAAAAAAGGCGAAATGAAACCGCTGGCGAACGTCACATCAGGAAAAATCTTTGTTGACGGTCTTGGTGTGGGTGACGTGGGCAGTATCGTACTGCGTGACCGTAAACATCTGGGGCAGGACGGTCTGATTATTATTGTATCGGCTCTGGATATCGTTGACGGCTACATTGTCAGCGGGCCCGATGTGGTTTCAAGAGGGTTTGTGTATGTCAGGGAATCAGAAGAAATCATCTATGAGATACGCAGGATATCCATGGAAATTCTGCAGGATTTTGCGTCAAGGAATGTTCATGAGTGGAATATGATAAAGAATAAAATCAAAGAAGAAGTATCAAAGCACATTTTCAATAAAACAAGACGTACTCCTATGATATTGCCGATTATTATGGAGGTATAAAAACTGCTGGGAGGTGGAAAAACTTGAAAAGAAAAGTATGGACGGTAACTCCGTTTTTTATTGTGTATGCTGTCGGAATACTTGCCATGGCAGGTTTTTCCTACCGCTGGAATATGTATGTATTCACAATAGAAATGCTGATTGCTGTTTTGTCGATATTTATTGTGATTATCGGAGTAATCCGTTTTCAGTATCACATACAGAGTACGCTGAGGCAGTCTATTGAAAAAATCGGTAGCGATAAATTTGACTATCTTGAAAATTTCAACATTCCCGTAGCGATAACGGGAGAAAAAGATGATATTATCTGGTCGAACAGGTGTTTTAGTACGGTGCTTTGCGGAGGAAAGGAATGTTCGGGGGATCTGGTCAACCGTTACATTCCGAACACCACACCACAGCACATCATTGAGTCCAACGGAGCGGACGTGGTATATGGTGAAAAACGATATACGGTTGTAGGGTATAAACTGCATGAAAAGTCGTCTGTCTTTTACTTTATCGATGATACATACTATAAGGACACCACAGATGAATATATGAATTCCCGTCCTGTCATTGCCACAGTGGAATTTGACAACGTGGAAGAATTTGAAAAAGATGATGACAGACAACAGGCATATGTCATGGTCAATGTGGAAAACGTCATTCAGAAATGGGCGATGAAATTCAACGGACTGTATAAGAAACTCTATAACGGCAAGTACATGATTATTTTTGAAGAACGTGTTCTGGACGCACTGACGGAAGATGATTTCAATGTACTCAAGGAAGTCAAGCAGATACCGTTGGAAAATGTATTGTGCAGTCCGACAATTTCCATAGGGATAGGCAGATGTGCGGAAACATTCAAGCAGTGTGAGTTATGGTCAAGAAACGCTCTGGATATGTCTTTGGGGCGTGGGGGTGACCAGGTGACCATCAAGACCAAAGACCAGTACCGTTTTTACGGAGGGGTATCGCAGGGCTTTGAGAAAATCGACAAGGTAAGAACAAGAGTTATTGCGAGTTCTCTGGTACAGCACATTCGGGCAAGCGACCATATTCTGATTATGGGACATCACAATTCCGATATTGACTGTATAGGAACGGGTATAGGATTGTGGAGCAGTATTTCCAAGGACATGAAGAAGTCAGCGAAAGTGGTTGTGCGGAAAGATAAGACCGTTGCAGAATCGCTTATCCGTTTCATGGAGGAAATTGCGGGTGAAGATATGTTCATCGAACCGTCTGAAGCACTGGACATGATAACGGAGAAGACGTTGCTGATAGTGGTAGATACCCATTCGCCGAATTTTCTGGAAGACCCTCTGGTTTATGAGAAAGCGTCAAGGATAGTGGTTATTGACCATCACAGAATGATGGTGAATCATATTTCCAATGCGATAGTCTTTTTTCATGAACCGTCAGCGTCATCAGCGTCAGAGATGACAACGGAACTCATACAATATATGGGGGACAAGAATCTGACACCTTATGAAGCAGCAGCATTGCTGGCAGGAATCACGCTGGATACCAAGAATTTTGTTCTGAGGACGGGTGTGCGTACTTTCGAGGCGGCGGCGTATTTAAGACAGCGTGGAGCAGATACAGTTGAAGTCAAGCGGTTGTTTTCCAATTCTCTGGATAATTACAAGGCGAAATTCCGACTGGTAAGCGGAGCGGAGATATTCAATAACTGTGCGTTGGCTTGTTCGGAGGACGAGGACGACGGAGATGAAGATATTATTGTGACAGCGGCACAGGCGGCTGATGATTTGCTGAGTATCAGCAATGTCACAGCGTCATTTGTGATGTACAAGAAAGGTGACAGTATACGGATATCCGCCCGTTCGCTGGGAGATGTCAATGTACAGCTTGTCATGGAGAAGATGGGCGGAGGCGGACATCATTCCATGGCGGGGGCACAGCTCAACGGCGTGACTATGGAACAGGCGAGAGCGATGCTGATAGATATTATAGAAAGCAATGAAATCAAAAGTGACGGATTTCTGGAAAATGACGAAGATGAAGAAGAGGAAAAGACATTTTCGCAAACAGAAAGAAAACGTCTGACAAGCGGATAACGAGGAAAGGAAATGAAATCATGAAAGTTATTTTATTACAGGACATCAAAGGAACAGGCAAAAAAGGAGAACTGAAAGAAGTATCTGACGGATATGCCAGAAATTTTCTGTTGCCGAAGAATCTTGCCAAGAAAGCGACAGCCCAGGCAATGAGTGAACTCAAGACGGCAGAAGAATCCAAAGCCTTCAGGATTGAGGAAGAAAAGAAAAGAGCCAACGGCGAGAAAAAACAACTGGAGGGTCAGTCTGTCAGAATTACCGCCAAAGCAGGCAGTAACGGCAGACTGTTCGGTTCAGTGACAGCAAAGGAAATTTCGGCTGAACTGAAAAAGCAGTTCAGTATCAATGTAGACAAAAGAAAAATCACGCTTGATGCCGATATCAAATCATTCGGCACATACAATGCACAGATAAAACTCTATACAGGTATTGTGGCACAAGTGAAAGTTGTTGTAACAGAGGCCTGAGTTCAAGGGCTTTGCCCTTGAAAATCCCACGGGGGACGCTGTCCCCCGACCCCTGCCCACTTTTGAAAAAGTGGGTCAAAACTTTTTAAGGTTTAAAAAGTTTTCGGTTGTTTTGAGGTACAGGGACGGAAATCCCTGTCTGAAAGGAAGTGATGAGATGGCAGAAAGTACAGAGTTGCTCAATGAGATAAAGTTGCCTTACAATATGGAGGCGGAACAGTCGGTATTAGGGGTTATCATGATGGATAACGACTGTATGGACGTTGTGGCGGAGATTATTCCCAGCAAGGATTATTTTTATGTTTCCGACCATAAGTTGATTTACGCAAGCATACTTTCGCTTTACAACAGGGGAAAGTCAATGGACGTAGTTACTGTTCTCAATGAACTGCGGAAAAACAGTGCATTCGATGACGATGAGAAAAGCCGTGCTTATTTTACAAAGATTGCACAGGTTACACCGCATATCGGTCATGCCCGTGACTATGCCAACATTGTCAAGGAGAATTATGAAATCAGACGGCTGATTACTGTTGCCAAGAACATCATTGAAGAAGCCAGTGACGGAGGTTCAACATCACAGCAGTTACTCGACAGTGCCGAACAGAATATTTTTGATATACGAAAAGGGGCAGACATCAAAAGTCTGGAACATATTGAAAGTGTCATTTATCAGACGCTTTCCCGACTGGACGCACTCAATTCGCCCGATGAGGACAAGGCAAAGCCGATATCTTCAGGTATTGCGGATCTGGACAGGGTCATTACAGGGCTGAACCGTTCCGACCTGATTCTGCTTGCCGCCCGTCCGGGTATGGGAAAAACTTCTTTTGCACTGAATATTGCCCGACACGTTGCCACGAAACTTCATCAGAAAGTGGCTTTTTTTTCTCTGGAAATGACAAAGGAACAGCTTGTTTCCCGACTGCTTTCCACGGAAGGACTCATTGAGGGAACGAAGTTACGTTCAGGAAAACTAGACAATGACGAATGGGCAAGGCTGATGGAAGCGGCAGAGATTTTAAGTCATGCCAATATGTATCTTGACGAAACCACCATGCTGACTGTTCCCGCAATGAAAGCCAAACTGCGTCGTCTGAAAGATGTGGATCTGGTAGTCATTGACTATCTGCAACTGATGGGCAGTACACTGAGGACAGAAAATCTGGTACAGGTTGTCGGCGAAAATACAAGGGCGTTGAAAAGTATGGCGAAAGAATTACACGTTCCTGTAATTCTGTTGTCCCAGTTGTCCCGAGCCAGCGAACAGAGAGCGGAACACCGTCCGATGTTGTCCGACCTGAGAGATTCAGGTTCTATCGAACAGGACGCTGACATTGTGCTGTTTCTTTACCGAGAGGGCTATTATAACGATAAGAATGCGTCAGATACCGATGAAGTGGACATGAACCGTGGTGAATGTATTGTAGCAAAGAACCGTCACGGTGAAACCAACACGGTAAAACTGCACTGGCAGGGCGAATTCATGCGTTTTACTTCGCAGGAGGACAGATATGAATGACCGTGTCAGCGATATGATACGACAGACAGTCATTGATAATGAAATGTTTGTCTGTGGGGAAAGAATTGTTGTCGGTGTGTCAGGGGGGGCAGACTCCATGTGTCTGCTCCACTTTCTTGTGTCGGTGAAAGAAGAATTTCATCTGGAAATTATTGTGGCACATATCAACCATAATCTGCGGGGGGAAGAGGCTTACCGTGACCAGAAAGTCGTTGAACAGTTTTGTCAGGAAAGAAATATCCGTTGTGAAGTACTCAGTGCAGACGTTCACCGACTGGCACAGGAAAGCGGTGAAAGTTGTGAAACGTGCGGAAGACGTATCCGATATCATTTTTTTGAGCAACTTTGCGGAGATAGCGGTAAAATTGCTACTGCCCATACGCTTTCGGACAGTGTGGAAACCGTCCTGTTTCATATGGCACGTGGAGCGGGTTTACAAGGACTTCTGGGTATTCCCAAAATACGCAACAATATTATACGACCGCTGATTAATATTACCCGTGTTGAGGTGGAACAGTATTGTCATAACCATGCCGTTGCATATGTCACCGATTCCACCAACCTTGAAAATGACTATAACCGAAACAAAATCCGTAATCTTGTCACGCCCGTGATGAAAGAAATCAATCCGTCATTTGAAACTGCGGTTAAAAGACTTTCCGAAACGGCACAGCAATATCTTTTGCTTGTGGGTGAACTGGCGGAGCAAATCATTCATAAATCCCGAATAAAACAGAATAATATAACTATGTATCAGTGTTGCGTGCTGAAAGGCTGTCACGAAACGGTATTGAAACAGGCAATGATTGCTTTGTTGCAGGAAGCAGGGTGTCATACTTATGAGGAAAAGCATATTTTTCTTATGGTGAAAGCTGTCTGTGAAAACAGCGGTGGAGTGGATTTACCGCAGAATTTCTGTGCAGTCGTCAGACAGGGAATGCTGAGAGTATATCAGAAACAGAAACGTCAGGAAATGATGTTAGTATTCCCCAAAACAAACAGCGAATTTATCATTAATCAACAAAAAATTATTGTTAAAATTATGACAAAGGAAGAATTTGACAAAAATGTCAGCGTTCACAAATTATTATTAAAAAATGCACTGGATTGTGATATAATACACTCTGAGATTTTTATCAGGACACGAAGAAGTGCCGACCGTTTCCGACAGAGCAACCGAGGCAGAGAGAAGTCTGTCAAGAAGCTTTTCAGTGAAGCGAAGATTCCGCTGGAAAGAAGAAATGATATTGTACTGGTTGCCGACGGCAATGAGGTGTTGTGGATTGACGGGTTCGGTGTGTCGGCGAAGGCAGGCGTAACGTCGTCCACCCGAAATGTTGCATGGATTAGCGTAGATACAGTGAGGAATTGATTATGGAGAACAGTTATTTACCCGAAAATTTTGAAAGAGTTCTGCTCAGTGAAGAACAGATAGCCGAAATTGTCAGTACGCTGGCAGAGCGTATCAACCATGACTTTCAGGGCAGGGAACTGCTGGTGGTAGGCATACTCAAGGGGAGTTTCATGTTTATGTCTGACCTTGTCAAGGCGTTGAAAATTACCTGTCATATTGATTTCATGTCCGTTTCGAGTTACGGCAATGCCACGCAGTCAAGCGGAAGAGTGAACATTGTCAAAGACTTGTCTGAATCCGTCAGCGGAAAAGATGTGCTTGTCATAGAAGACATCATTGACTCAGGCATTACACTGGATTTCATCATCAGACACATACTCAACAAGGGTGCGGAGAGTGTATCGCTGTGTACTTTGCTCAACAAACCGCACCGCAGAAAAAAAGATGTTCCCGTAAAGTACTGGGGACGGGAAATTGAAGATGAATTCGTGGTAGGCTACGGCATGGACTATGCGGAAAAATTCAGGAATCTGCCTTTTATCGGTATTCTTAAAGAAAATTGACAGTATTTCTTGCTATTAACTGTTTCAATAGATTTATAATTCGTAATGAGGAGTGAATGTGCTTGAGTAAGGAAAGCAAAAATAACGGCAATAACCGAAATAACAGGAATGCAGGTCATGGTATGGGCAGATTTCTGCTGATTTTTACCGTACTGATAGCTGTCATTCTGATGATTGCCTTTGCGTTCAACAGTCAGCCGAATGAAAAATATCTTTATTCGGATATTATGGGCTATTTTGAACGGCTGGAAGTCAAGGCGTTTCAGATTGACCTTACCAGCGGTAAATTACAGATGCAGTTGCGTGCGGACGCTAAAATACAGAACCATCTTGTCTATAATTCCAGCAATACAGGACTGTTCGGGTCAACAGGCAGTAAGAGTTCTTCTGTCAAGAGCGTTGAGCCTAACAGCAAGCATAACGGACTGGGTAATCTTACCAAGGACGGCGACAAGACAAACGGTGCGATTCTGACATATTCATTACCCGATATTTCCATATTCTGGAATATGCTTATGGGAAATGTCGGCAACGGACAGACAAAAAATCTGATACAGGCTTATAACGAAAAATATCCCGATTCCCCGATAATTTACAATTACGGCAAGTCAGCAGACAACAGCTGGATATTTGATATTATCCCGACATTGGTACTGGTTGCCATCATGATTGTTTTCTGGCTGTATATTATGAGAAGAATGTCAGGTTTCGGCGACCCGACCAAGTCCATGGGATTCGGCAAGGCGAAAATCAAGAACCTTAACGATGAAAAACGTAAGACGACATTTGCAGATGTGGCAGGTGCTGACGAGGAAAAGGAAGAACTGGAAGAAATTGTTGAATTTCTGAAAGACGGAAGTCGGTTCAGCACACTGGGAGCGAGGATTCCGAAAGGCGTACTGCTGGTAGGCCCTCCCGGAACAGGTAAGACCCTTCTTGCCAGAGCCGTAGCAGGTGAAGCAGGCGTACCGTTTTTCTCTATTTCAGGTTCAGACTTTGTAGAAATGTTTGTCGGTGTAGGTGCGTCGAGAGTGCGTGACCTGTTCGACCAGGCAAAGAAAAACAGTCCTTGTATTATTTTCATTGATGAAATTGACGCAGTAGGCCGTCAGCGTGGAGCAGGTGTCGGCGGAGGCAATGACGAACGTGAACAGACGCTCAATCAGTTGCTTGTCGAAATGGACGGTTTTGGTATCAATGAGGGCATTATCATTATTGCCGCCACGAACCGTCCCGATGTTCTTGACCCTGCCTTAATGCGTCCGGGGCGTTTTGACCGTCAGGTAGTTGTCAATTATCCCGACATCAAGGGAAGAAAAGAAATTCTCAAAGTTCATGCGAAAGATAAACCGCTTGCCCCTGATGTCAAACTGGAAGTGATTGCAGGAACTACTGCAGGATTTACGGGTGCAGACCTGGAAAACCTACTCAATGAAGCGGCTTTGCAGGCAGCAAAGAAGAATCTGAAAGCCATTACCATGAAAGAAATTCAGGACGCTATGATGAAAGTCGTAGTCGGTTCTGAAAAGAAGTCAAGGGTAATGTCCGAACAGGAAAAGAAACTTACTGCCTATCATGAAGCAGGTCATGCGATTGCGTTTCATGAATGTCCCACACAAGACCCTGTACACGAAATTTCGATTATTCCCCGAGGACTGGCAGGCGGTTACACCATGCCACAGCCTAAAGAGGATAAAAGCTATAAATCCAAAAAGACCATGGAAGAAGATATTGTCGTTTGTCTGGGTGGCAGAGTTGCGGAGGCGATTATTCTCGGCGACATTTCGACAGGAGCGTCGAATGATATTCAGAAAGCGACCGATACAGCCAGAGCGATGGTCACACGCTATGGTATGAGTGATGTTATCGGACCCATCAATTATGCAGGCGGACAGGAAGTTTTCATTGGCAGAGATATGGCACATTCCAAAGATTTTTCGGAGAGCACTTCTGCGGAAATTGACAAGGAAGTTCACCGTATTATTATGAATGCCTATAAGCGGACGGAAGAAATTCTGAGTAACAATATTGACAAACTTCATCTGACGGCACAATATCTGATAAAGCACGAAAAAATGAACGGTGATATTTTTGCCAAAGTCATGGACGGAACTTTTGTGGAAGAACCTGACACTGACATTGATGAAGAACCTCCCGTATTTGAAACCAACATTGATGACGAAGAATAAGTAACAAGAAAAAGCTGTCTGACACAAAATCAGACAGCTTTCTTTAGTCAGGGGCTCCGCCCCTGAACCCCGCAAGCCTTTGAAAAGGCTTGACCGAAACTTTAAGGCGAAATCTGCTGACGCAGATTTCGGAAAACGTGCAGGAAACAATC
>CACYBZ010000062.1 GCA_902772795.1 uncultured Ruminococcus sp.
AAGTGCAAGCGGAGTACCGTACAATGCTTTTTCTATGCAAAGTAAAGGCGATCCGATTACAGACTTGCATGAAGACCTGGCTGCAGAGGAAAAGTATTTTCAGACTACATACTATGTAATTTTTGTTACTTTTCGCTAAAATTTCCAATATATATTAATCACTCTGTCCTTTTTTGTTCCGTCAATTTCAATGCGTTCGATAAAGTGATTAACAAAACTACGGTCGATGTCGTTAAAGGATAACAATTCCTTGATGACTTTTATTTTGTCAATATCGCCTGACCTGATTTTGAAAAGTTGTGACAAACGCAATGATAAGGCGTTTATCTGTTTTTCAAGGTCTTTTTTTTCGTTTCCAAACTGACGATATAACTCTGTAAACTGGCTTTCATCAAGCAGACCTTTCAGCTTATCCACATACAAGGATTTTATATAGCTGTCGGTTTCTTCCGTTTTTTTCTGTAAAGTCTGTATCTGCTGTTCAAGGCTTTCCATTTCATGTCTGCGTTTGTCAAGCACGCTTGCTTTCTTGATAACATAATTTTCATCGCAGTACTCTTGTCTGAGATTTTCCATTTCCTGCAAGACAGCTTTCTTGACAGTGCTTTCAAATACGGTTGTGCCCTCGCATAAGGTTTTACTGAATTTCGCACTGCCACAACGATAATAACGTCGGTGTTTATTATAACCTGTTATCATTTTATAACCGCATTTCGCACAAACCAGAGTTCCGGAAAAAGGATTGGGTTTTTCAGTAACATAACAAGGACGGGTTTTATTCTCCCAAATCGTTCGGGTTAAATCCCATGTTTCCTTATCAATGATAGCTTCATGCGTATTTTCTACCCTTATCCAGTTTTCTTTTGATGACGGAATACTATGTTTGCTTTTATAAGTCGGGTTATAGGTCTGCCCCTGTACAAGATTTCCGATATACACTTCGTTCTGTAAAATATGACTGACCGTGTAATATTTCCAGAACATCATATTTTTATTACGGTACTCTCTGGTTTTAAAGCCTTTCAGTTTGTAATACTGTGCCGGACTTGGTATGCCTTTTTCATTGAGTATTCTGGCGATTTTGCTTCGACCTATCCCCTGTATATACAAATCAAAAATCTCTTTTACCACCCATGCCACTTGCTCATCAATAATCAGATGACCTTTAACGTCAGGGTCTTTTTTATACCCGTAAGGCGGAAACGACCCGATAAAATATCCTGCTTTCATTCGTGTTCTCAGTGCAGATTTAATACTGTCCGACATATCTTCAAGATACCATTCGTTAATCAGACCGTTGATTTGCCGTGTCTTTTTATTTCCGGCAATATCCGTATCAATATTATCCACAACGCTGACAAACCGTATGCCCAATTCAGGGAAAATATGATGAATGTACTTTTCAACAATTTCCAGTTCTCTGGTAAAACGGGATTGTGTCTTGCAAAGCACGATGTTGAACTTTCTAGCGTCAGCGTCTGAAATCATACGATTGAATTCGGGTCTGTTTCTGACTGAACCTGCGTAATCTTCATCGGAATAAATATCAAATATTTCCCAATGACGTTCAAAAGCGTATTCCGTAAGCATCAATTTCTGACTTTGTATACTACTGCTGTCGTCAGACTTGTTTTTCTTGTTCCTGTCTTCTTCGGAAAGCCGACAATAGATAGCCACTTTGTTATTCAAACTTATTCTCCTTTCAAAGATAACAAACCGACTCTGTTCCCGATAATATTATACCAGGACAGAGTCGGTGAGGCAACTTATTTATCTGTTTTTGGCTGATTTTTCACAGAATAGTCTGCAATCTTCTGATTAATGTACTTGATAACGGTTTCATTGAACGAATTTTTTCTTTCCTGTTCATTCGATTGGAAGTGTGATATCACTTTCATCAGTCATCACCCCGTAATTTTTTGTAGTTTGCCGAACTTACGCCGAGAATAACACCAAGAAAAGTGTCAACAGCGGTGATGGTTCCGACAACCTGTTCGCCGTAAGGAAGTCCCCAGATTCCTGCAATAGCGAAATATAATGTTCCCAGAGCGGGCAACAGATATTGTGCTATCCATTTGAGTTTGTCGTATGTTTTGTTGCTCATAAAATATCAATTCCCTTCGCCGTATTTTGACTGTCGGATATGCAGTTTCTGTACTTCATTCATGATTCTTTCCGCTGAACCGTTTCCACCCATTTTCCGATACGGTTTATACAGATACTCATAGAGATTTTCGTATTCGTCAGCGGTAATATATCCTCTTTCAATATATGTCATTCCAAGAAAAATAATTCTGTCGTGCCCCAAACCAATCAACATTTCTGTTTTGACATCTTTATTTTCGGAACGCTTCATAATATA
>CACYBZ010000063.1 GCA_902772795.1 uncultured Ruminococcus sp.
CTCCTTTACGATAAAATTTCAGGAAAGTTTTTCGCCATACCAATAATTCCGCTTTGACGAATCTGATTTCTGAGTTCCCTGATGTCGTCATCAATATGATAGTGTACGTCCTGAAACTGTGGCACAAGCGTTTCATAGAGTTGCTGTGACGCTATTCTGTCCTGTACGGGTAACAGAATTCCAATATACGACTGACAATATTCACCGTATGGCAGATGTTCCTGACAATGCTCCTGCAAATCGGTATTGTCCTGTATATCGTCTGTTACCGTTACGGTATTTTCTTCTTCAACTGTTTCTTCACAGACGGTACTCATCGGCTGATTTTTCGGTACGGATATTGTTTCCTCTCCATTGAGCTTCACATTCTGAAAATGAATGTTCTTCTGCTCAAAATCGACAGCCGTTCTTGAATGAATGACGACTGTCGGCTGATTGATACCGATATAAGTCATATTTTCCCGTCCCAACGGTATGGAAAAAGACGTTCCGCAAAGATACACGGTATCAATATCTTCTTCGTCCAGCAGGTCGTATAAGTCTTCCTGCGAAAAAGCAATAAAATCAACCACATCATCATATTCCCTGTTGTCGGTATATTGTCTGAGTAATTCCAGTTTTCGGGTATACTCTTCATAGTCGTTTTCCTCGTCGCAGTACTCCACACCGAATATCGTGCAGAGTTTTCGGCGATAGTCGCTGTCTTTGGTATCCAGCGAAAGAATTTCCTGTACAATATCTTCATAGTAGCGGTCACGCAACCATGTGATTAACTTTCCGTTTGCCAGATATTCCAGCACACTTTCCAGAGAAAAATGAACTTTGAGTTCTTCAATATCCCTGACTTTTGCTCCGTCGCTCATTTCCAGCGGAAAACGGATTTTTCTTGCCATTGATTATCCCTCCTGTCATTTCCTGTACTTTGTTATTTTAACAGACAAACCGACAATTTTCAACTGTTTTCCCTGTCCCTGAGAAAAAACATTGTCGTATTTTCTCTGTCAGTCCAGAAGTCCTGTTCCCTCCAGAAAGGATAAGTCATAAGAGGATTCTTTCTGCTGTGCTTTTTCGGAATTTTCTTTTTCAACTGCCCGTTGGTTATCCTCCTCCAGCCACATCAGAATATAATTCTCAATCGAATCTTTGTCCCTGCGTCTGTCGTTGTTGTTGTACATATAGTCAGTCAGCCGTCTTAGGCTGTATAGAACATTCACCGCAGGAAACTGTTGTTGTTTTCTGTCAATATCTTCACAGGAAAGTCGGTAAACCATACCGTTGCGCAACGGTATGGAAATCGTGCTTTCGTTTTCTTTACTTTCTTTTCCTTTACTTTCCTTTCCTTTACTTTCTTTTACTTTACTTTTCTTTTGTGGAATTCCTGTAACAGAAACTGACATTTCTGTAACAGAAACAGGGGTTTCTGTAGCAGAAATGACTTTTTCGGGTATGCGAACGTCAGCCGTTGAATGATTTTTCTCGCCCAACAGCCAGTATTTTTCCTTATTCACCTTGTTCCTAACAGTCACTTCATCATAGCGTCGCTGAATTCCTACAGAGGTGATGACAGATTGTGCAAAGAGAGCCCTGTCAAACAGCCCGATATCCGCACAATACTCCATCATTTGTAACACAAGGTCTTTGTTCTTTATCCATTTGTTGCCGATAATCCGCAGAATGTAATTTGCCATTCTGTCTTTGGCAATCTCCAGATAATATCCGTTCTTATACACACGACTGACGATTATCAGATATACGCTGATACCCCATGTACCATGCGTATTGAGCAAATCGATAATTTTATCATCGTCAAAGAAATCCGTGTCAAAAGGAAAGTAATCCAGTCCGATTTTGGGCGGTCGTGCCATAAAATCACTTCTTTCATAAATTCACTTTCACTCTGTCCGCAGAAACCTCAGCAAATTGCCCAGTAACAGACATGTTTTTCCGTCTTGTCTGTCAAAAGAAAAATTTTGTCGTGAAAAATCTGCATATCTGACTGTCAAGACGGTAAAACTATCCGTAGAATTCTTTATTTATGCGGAGGTCATTATGAACAGTGAAATTTATAACGATACGTCATCTGTCAGGACAAAATATACCAAAGGATTTTATGTGATACTGGCATTATGCGTCTGTGCGATAGGGCTGGCAGGGTGGTATACCTATGCCGACGTACAAAGCTACAGGAACGGCAATCATGACAAGTCACCCGAAATTGCCATTACGTCCAGCGAACCCATTAATGAACAGGCAGAAGCCAAACTATCGGGCGTGGAAAAAACCACCCAGTCACCTACCGAAGAACCTACTGTCAGAATAGAAAATCAGTCGCAGGACGACCCCTATAAAGTCAGTCCGACAGGCAATACCATGGAAGTTCTTCAGGGATTTTCCAAAGACAGACTCATCTATTTTGAAACGCTCAAGGACTGGCGGTTGCACAAGGGCACAGACTATGCCATACCACAAGGCGATGATGTCTGTTCTGTGGCAGACGGCACAGTCACGAACATCAGCGAAGACCCCCTGTACGGCGAAAGCATAGAAATTGAATACCGTAACGGTTTTATCTGTACGTATTACGGCGTGGAAAAAAGCAGTGAAATGGCAGTCGGCAAAAAGGTAAGTGCCGGCGACAAAATCGGTACGGTTACCGAAGTCCCCTGCGAAAGCAATATGGCAAGTCATATTCACATCGAAATCACCAAGGACGGACAGATTATTAATCCACAGACCTATATCCAGACACAAAAATAACACATTTTCTTACAGACGGAAGTTTTCTTTACAGAAAATTTCCGTTTTTTCACAAAAAAAGCAGTTTTGCCCGTGGTAAATTTTAACGGTAAGTCCGTCAAAAGATTGACATTGTCAAACTAAAGGTGTATTATAGTATAAGCCACTTGAATATGGCGTAAGGAGGATTTTTAAATGAAAGACTACAGAGAAAATATGAAAGCTCCGATTTATTATCAGCAGGATTGTAATTTATCCATGCTTGACGGTCAGACTATCGCAATTATTGGTTATGGCAGTCAGGGACACGCACACGCACTCAACCTTAAAGAGTCAGGCTGCAATGTCATTATCGGACTTTACGAAGGCAGTAAGTCATGGGCAAAAGCAGAAGCTCAGGGTTTTGAAGTATTCACAGCAAGCGAAGCCGCTAAAAAAGCAGATATCATTATGATTCTCATTAATGACGAAAAGCAGGCAGCGATGTACAAGAAAGATATCGAACCCAACCTTGAAGCAGGCAATATGCTGATGTTCGCACATGGTTTCGCTATTCATTTCGGACAGATTGTTCCCCCCGCTGACGTTGACGTTACCATGATAGCTCCCAAAGCTCCCGGTCATACAGTACGTTCAGAATATCAGGCAGGCAAAGGTACACCTTGTCTTGTTGCTGTTCATCAGGACGCTACAGGCAAAGCTCTCGAAAGAGCTAAGGCTTATGGTCTTGGTATCGGCGGTGCAAGAGCAGGTCTGTTGGAAACCAACTTCCGTACAGAAACTGAAACCGACCTTTTCGGTGAACAGGCTGTTCTTTGCGGTGGCGTATGTGCATTGATGGAAGCTGGCTTTGAAACTCTCTGTGAAGCCGGTTACGACCCCAGAAACGCTTATTTTGAATGTATCCATGAAATGAAACTCATCGTTGACCTGATTTATCAGTCAGGATTTGCAGGTATGAGATATTCTATTTCCAATACAGCTGAATACGGCGACTATGTAACAGGTCCTAAGATTATCACTGACGATACTAAGAAAGCTATGAAGAAAGTTCTTGCAGACATTCAGGACGGTTCATTTGCTAAGGAATTTCTTCTGGATATGTCCGCAGGCGGACAGGCTCATTTCCGTGCAATGAGAAAGTTGCATGCTGAATCTCCTGCCGAAGTTATTGGTCAGGAAGTCAGAAAACTGTACAGCTGGTCTGACGAAGATAAATTAATCAACAACTGATTTTTATCACATACATCTTAAAAAACACTCTCTGTCTTTCATGGCAGAGGGTGTTTTTTCATTTGTCAGAGACGGAGTCCCTGAACAGTTTAAGGGCTTCGCCCTTAAAAATCCTGATTCAAGGGTTGCACCCTTGAAAATCCTGCCAAGGGGCGTTGCCC
>CACYBZ010000064.1 GCA_902772795.1 uncultured Ruminococcus sp.
CCGAAAAACAAAATCAGTCTGATGTACAGCTGAGTAAGAACAGAAAAGAAAGAAAAGTTGTCGAAACACGTCAGATTGTGGTTGATGTGGAAAGATACAACGAAAAATACGACCGTCTGGCAAGCGAAAAAATCAAAAGCGAAAATCAGACCGCTCATAAACAGAAAATCAATCAGCGTTCACAGCAGAAAGGCAAACAGAAACGGGGAAAACGTGAAACCGAACAGGAACGTCTTAACCGTATTGAATCCGAACGCAAAAAGAAAAAAATTACCATTACCATTCCTGACGAAATCAGTGTGAATGAACTTGCTGTCAAACTGAAAGCTACAGTTACCGAAGTCATTAAAAAACTGTTTTTGATGGGTGTTGTTGTCAAGATGAACGAAACAATAGACTTTGATACCGCTTCATTGGTTGCCATGGAATTCCATGCCAAGGTAGAAAAGGAAGTTGTGGTAACTATCGAAGACAGAATTATTGACGACAGTAAGGACGATGACAGCAATCTGGTAGAAAGAGCCCCTGTTGTGGTGGTTATGGGACACGTTGACCACGGTAAGACTTCTTTGCTTGACGCTATCCGTCATGCACACGTTACCGATAAAGAGGCAGGCGGAATTACACAGCATATTGGTGCTTACAGAGTGCATATCAATGATAAAGATATCACATTCCTTGATACACCCGGACACGAGGCTTTCACCGCTATGAGGGCAAGAGGAGCAATGGCTACCGATATTGCTATTTTAGTTGTTGCCGCCGATGACGGTATTATGCCTCAGACAGTAGAGGCTATCAACCATGCCAAAGCCGCAGGCGTTTCGATTATCGTTGCCATCAATAAAATGGATAAACCAGGAGCTAATCCCGAAACCGTCAAACAGCAGCTGACAGAATATAACCTTGTTCCCGAAGAATGGGGCGGTGATGTTCCCTGTATTCCTGTTTCTGCCAAGACCAAAGAGGGTATTGACGACTTGCTGGAAATGGTATTGATTACCGCCGAAGTTGCCGAACTGAAAGCCAATCCCGACCGCAGTGCCAAAGGGATTGTTATCGAAGCAAAACTGGATAAGGGCAAAGGTCCTGTAGCGACTATGCTTGTACAGAACGGTACACTGAATGTTGGCGATATTATTGTAGCAGGTACTACCGTGGGCAGAGTAAGGGCAATGACAAACGACCGTGGCGAAAAAGTAGAACACGCAGGACCGTCTTATCCCGTTGAAATTTCAGGACTTGACGAAGTGCCTGTCGGCGGTGACATTTTCAATGCCGTCACGGACGAACGACTGGCAAGAACGCTTGTCGAACAGAGAAAGACAAAAGCCAAAGAAGAACTCTTCAATGCACAGACCAAAGTCACACTGGATAACCTCTTTGACCAGATGCAGCTTGGCGAAATGAAAGACCTGAAAGTCATTGTCAAGGCTGATGTACAGGGGTCTGTAGAAGCCGTAAGACAGTCGTTGGAAAAACTCACCAACGAAGAAGTCAGAGTCAATGTCATTCATGGTGCTGTCGGTGCTATTAACGAATCAGATGTTTCGCTTGCCAAAGCGTCCAATGCGATAATTGTCGGCTTTAATGTCAGACCCGATGCACTGGCACAGGCTACCGCAGAACGTGACGGTGTAGAGTTGCGTATGTACAGAGTAATCTATGACTGTATCGAAGAAATTGAACAGGCAATGAAAGGTATGCTTGCCCCCAAAACAAGAGAAGTCGAACTGGGTAAGGCAGAATGTCGTAATGTCATTAAAATCAAGAATATCGGCTTTATTGCGGGAAGTTATGTGCTTAGCGGCAAAATGGAACGTAATGCAAAAATAAGAGTTGTCCGTGACGGTATTGTCATTGCCGAAGACGTGCTTTCCTCTTTGCAGAGATTTAAAGATGCTGTCAAAGAAGTTGCCGCAGGCTATGAATGTGGTATCGGTCTGGAACGTTTTTCCGACCTTAAAGAGGGCGATATCCTTGAATGTTTCAAAATTGAAGAGTACAGAGATTAACAGAGGTTAAGGACTTTGCCCTTAATCTCATGTGTAGCTTTGTCTTTGAAGGCTTGCCCGAAACTTTCAGACGGAAAAATCCGAACGAAGTGAGCTGTAAAAGTTTTCTACCTGAGCGGTTAAAAGTTAAACTGTTATTGTCAAAATTTTGGGGAGTTAAAGGGTTGCACCCTTTAAAATCCTGCCAAGGGGACGTTGTCCCCTTGCCCCCTACCCGCTTTTTGGAAAAAGCGGGGCAAA
>CACYBZ010000065.1 GCA_902772795.1 uncultured Ruminococcus sp.
ACTTCTTACTTAATAGTAAAATCAAAAATAGATTAACTCAATTTAGTTGTCTTTGTATCACAATGTATCTTTAAGTTGTAGATAGTGGTTTTTTAATCATTGAAAAAGTAATATTTACTAAAATAATTAATACTGGATTGATGTTTTGATGAAATATGCCGCAAAAATAAATTATACAAAGAAAGAAGGTCTTCAAATGAAAAGGAAATTGAACAGATTTCTGAGTTTGTTTTTGGTGACAGGTATTTTTATATCAATGATTAATTTTTTACCAGCCAATGCTGTTGATACAGCAACAAATGAAAGAATTATTATGGAATTCTGCCGAGATAATCTTGGTACGAATACGGCTGCAACCTGTGGGATTTTAGCAAACATTTACAAAGAATCAAGTTTCAATCCGACAGCAAGTTGTATTGACACTAATGGATTAACAAGTTATGGCATATGTCAGTGGAATGGAACAAGATTTACTGATTTAAAAAATTTTTGTGCTAAAAACGGATACTCTTACAGTTCACTGGAAGGACAACTATATTTTTTAAAATCAGAACTAAACGGTAGTGAACGAAATGCGTTTCTGTCAGTAAAGAATGTAGAAAATACTGCACAAGGGGCGTATAATGCCGGTTATAACTGGGCAAAAAAATTTGAAAGATGTTCAAGCGTGTACTATGAGCAAAGAGCAGTATTGGCACGAGATACTTATTGGAAAAAATACGGAACTATACCTCCTGTCGTCATCAACAATCCCGAAGGTTATTTTGATAATGTACAGAATGAAAAAGGAAAAATCCGAGTTAGAGGCTGGGCTTTCGACAAAGATAATATATCTCAGGCATTAAATATTCATGTATATATTGGTGGTTCAGCAGATTCGGGAGTACCTTGTTATGTGATAACAGCCGATACATACCGAGATGATGTGAATGCAGTATATGGTTGTGGAAATTATCATGGATTTGATTCTGTAATCGAAACAAATAAAAGAGGTGTACAGGAAGTATATATCTATGCTATCAATATTGGCAATGGTAATAATGTTTTACTTGGAAATAAAAGCGTAAATATCACAGCTCCTGATATTCAACCTGTAGATATCGGAACACAGTTTTTCGGTATAATAAAGCATTGCTATTCTTCTAAAGTGGCAACAGTTTCGGATACTTCATCGATTGTTCTTGCACAGAACAATAATCTTGATAATCAGGTATGGTATTTTGAAAAGCAGAATGACTTATCCTATAAAATAACAGCATTAACTAACGGAAAAGTTCTTGATTTACAAAATTCTGATGTTTCCAATCAAAATAAGATATTAAATGCTACCGACACAGATTCAAATAATCAACGGTGGTATTTTATACGGACAGGTTCGGGATATTCCATAATTACGAAATGTAATACAGAAAAAGCTGTTGATATTCCTGGAAACAATACAGATGACGGAACTGATTTTCAGATATACGACAAAAATAACACAGATGCACAAATTTTTCAGATTGATAAGAAGGATATTAACCTCAAACCAATAAAAATCGAAAAATCTGGTGGACATACTTATGAGTATTATATGTACTGCTTCAACTGGATTCAGGCAGAAAAATTCTGTGAACGCAAAGGCGGTCATTTGGTTACTGTTAATTCTCAGACGGAACAGAATTTTATTGAAAAAATGACTATGGGCGTAGCAAAAGGAACATTTGCCACATGGCTTGGAGGATATGACTGCATTACCGAAGGTAAATGGGAATGGAACACAGGAGAAGAATTTGTCTACACAAACTGGGCGGGTAATCAGCCTGATAACGCAAACAGCAATGAACATTACCTCTGTATGTATCTGGACGGAAAATGGAACGACCTTACCGTAAACCCTTATCAGTTTGGAATGTCAGGTTTTATCTGTGAATATGAAAATATTGACGAGTCCGACTATCACGAAAAGCAGACTGTTCAATATGACGGTCATGTTTACAAATATTATGAGTATTCTGTAGACTGGAATACTGCAAAACAAATCTGTGAACAAAAAGGCGGTCATTTGGTGACCATAGAAACATCTGAAGAACAATCTGCTTTACACAGTATTATCCGCAGAACAGGAAATATCTTTTTAGGGGCAACAGATATAGACAGTGAAGGAAACTGGTATTGGCTGACAGGAAAGAAAATGACATATACCAACTGGGCAACATCACAACCTGACAATTATAAGG
>CACYBZ010000066.1 GCA_902772795.1 uncultured Ruminococcus sp.
CCCATAGAGTTTATCCAGAGGGTGACTCTGAAAAAATTCTTCTGCCTGAGTGATGAGCTTGTCAATATAGAACTGCTGGTCAGCCTCATTGTCAGCTAAAAAGCGGGTATATTCACAGAAACGGCACAAATGCCGGCAAAACGGAATATGGTAGTAAAGTGAAAGTTCCCGAACGTCCTGCATAATATCCGTATCACTCTGATAGATAGAAAAAAATTTTCTGTTTATCGGGTAAGATGTATTACAGGTCAGATCTGATGAAGTAATCTGAAAAAATTTTTCCGTATCCATACACTTTCTCCTTTATCCAAAAGCACGACATATTCAGATATACCGTCAATTTTTTTCTCTGATTCCAGTTCATTTTACCATATCGTACATACTATAGCAAGCGGATAGTACAGAAAAAAATATGGTTTTTATCATCAGTCTGCATGACAGCAAATCTGAAGCAAGTAATCAGACTCATTGCTGACATTCTTAATTTTTATTCCGTATTCACTGCCGATATTTCCCACAGCGGACAAAACATACTATAACTCATCTTACAAACTAAAAGATACCGATTACTCCCTGCTTATTATATAAATATTTATATAAATCAACAGCTCCTTTACCTACCGTATTCAGAGATAAAGAAACTGTTGATTTTTTATATAATTTTTTATATAATATTTTATATAATAGTTTATATAAGGAGAAATGAAAATGAAAATCATCACGCTTACCAATCAAAAAGGCGGTGTTGCCAAGACGACTTCGACATATAATCTGGCTGCCGTAAAAGCCGTACAGGGGAAAAAAGTCCTTATGGTAGACCTTGACCCACAAGCTTCCCTGACAATCTCTTGTGGCATGGAAAAACAGGACTGTCAGGGTATGAACATCTGCGGACTGCTTGACGGAAAAGACCCGTTTGAATGTGCCTACACCGTGGACAGTCTGAATATGGACAACCTGTATATTATTCCGTCCGATATAGACCTTGCCGAAACCGAAATGAAACTTATTTCAAAGCCTGCCAGAGAAAAAAAACTCAAGCGGGCACTTGAAAAACTCTCGCCGTATTTTGACTACTGTTTCATAGACTGTCCGCCTCAGCTCTCTATACTCACTATCAACGGACTTGTGGCAGCAGATGAAATTATTATTCCGTGCAAGACAGACTTTCTCGCTTACAAGGGGCTGAAAGCTTTGCTGAGTACTATCAGAGAGATAGAAAACGACCCCGATTTAAATCCTTCCGTGACGGTAAGAGGCATCATTGCGACCATATACGAAAAGCAGGTCAATGACCAGAAAGACATCTGGGAACTTCTGCATGAACAGGGAGTACCGTTCATCGGAACAGTAAAAAAATCCGCCGATGCCCCCAGAACAGTTTACCAGGGCTTACCTGTTGTCATTTCCAAAAAGCGATCGGAAGTGGCACAGGAGTATATCAGGATAGCAGATACCATAAAATAAAGTTATATAATTGTTTATATAATATTTTATATAACTATTTATATTAAAATCTATATACAGGAGAATTTACTATGGCAAAATTAAAGGATATGCTGGGCAGTCAGGCAACCGACATACAGGAAAGCAAAACAGCCGTCAGCAGTTTCAAAAGCAGTTCCAAAAAGAACAAGATGATTTCGGCATATGTGGATACAGAGAAATATAACAAGTTCAAAGCTATCAATGCACTAAGGGGAATCAGCAGCAACAAGACACTTAATCTGCTGATATCCGACTATGTTCTTGAATACGAAAAATTACTGAACAAGTGACAAGAAACAATTATCGAGGAAAAAAATGATTATCAACAAAGCCATTACCTTTCAGACTGACGAAGAAGCCGAGAAAAAACGGATTTTATACTATGAGCTATTTGAGAAAGTCAGACCTCTTTACGAAAGCCATGAATTCCATCTGGTAAGCAAATATATCAGAAAATGCCTCATAGAAGTCCAGAAAATAGAAAACGAGGCAAAAAAGCGGTATATCCTTTCACTGAACGGAAATCAGTCTGCCATTATGAGAGATGTCAAAGAGATACTCAATGCCATCACACAGGAAGATTTCCACAGGGAAATTTTCAGTGAAAAACAACTTTTTCCCGAAATCAGGGACTCTCTTAACCCGAATAATGTGAACAAAGTTCAGAAAAATATAGAAGATTACCAGAATTTCTGCTTTTACCTTGTACAGATATTACAGGAACAGATAGAGGCACTCCAATATTACGACTTTCCGTTAGAGGAAACCGAAACACTTATCGAACATAAGGCCAGCCAACACTATAAGAAACCTAAAAATTACGAAGCACTTCCCCTGTTCAGAACAAAAACGGCTGACCTGCCCAAAATAGATACCAAAAAGCTGGATAACATCTGTTTTCCGATTGATAAAGTCAATTCCACGCTTTGGTACGGATTCCCGATAGGAACAGTGAGAGGTCTGAAAGCCGAAAGCGATAAAGACAGCCGAAAAGGCAAACAGGCAAATATATTATTACTGCTCGACTTTACAGCCCTGAACGGCGTAAATATCAATATCAGCCGTGAACTTACCGTATATGACAAATGGGTCTGGAACGCCTGTGCAAACCTCAAGGAACAGGGACATGACATTATCACGGCAGAGCAGATATACAAGGCTATGGGAAATTCAGGAAGACCAAACGCAAAGATAAAAGAAAAAATACTGGAAAGTGTCGAAATCATCAGCCGTGCAAGAGTAAGCATTGACACAGCAGAAGAACATGAACTTTATACCAGATACAACAGATTCAAAGCTACCTTTCCCCTTCTGGCAACCGAAATATGTACGGCTTCATCAAGAGGACAAGTCGTAGAAGATGCGATAAGGATTATTGAAACGCCCAAACTGTTCGCCTTTGCCGAAGACCGACAACAAGTAACAAGGCTTCCGTTGAATGTTCTTGACAGTCCCATAAGCAAAACAGAAGACAATCTTCTGCTTTCCGACTACCTGCTTACCAGAATATCCAAAATGAGAAACAATCCAAATATGACAAGAATTATCCTGCTGGAAACGATTTATCAGAAATGTAAAGTCGAAACCCCTAAGCAGAAGCAAAGACTTCCTGAAAAACTGTCACGCATACTTACCCACTACAAAGAAATCGAATGGATAAAAAACTACCAGCTGACCACTCGGGAAGTAAAAATTTTTTTCTGAAACGGAAACTAAAAAACAACA
>CACYBZ010000067.1 GCA_902772795.1 uncultured Ruminococcus sp.
ATCGGCCCGGTCTTCAAAAATAGGGGTAACGACCTTTTCATACTCCATGGGATCATATTCCTGGTCTGCATCCTGAATGATAACCACATCACCCATAGCCGCCTGAATCCCCGTTTTAAGGGCCGCACCCTTGCCGCCATTGACTTTGTGGCGTAGTATTTTGCTGACCAATGGTTTAATTTTACCAGCTAAAATATCAGGCGTGCCATCTGTAGAGCAGTCGTCAACAATAATAATTTCTTTGTTTTTAATTGGCGAAGCCAGTACACGTCTGACTATTTTTTCAATATTGTTTTCTTCGTTATAACAGGGTATTACAATGGATAAAATTTTTTTCGACACGATACAAGAAACTCCTTAAACTTACACACAACTTGCAGGCTTGTTTTTTATCATACCGTTTTCGTATAGCATTACACTTTTATATTAGTGTTAGTACCAGGTAACTTAGCCCTTGGTTATTTTCGCTGGCGTTTAATCTAAAACTCCCGGCGCTAACATTAGGAAGTCAGTCATCTATTCACTTTATACAATTGGTAGTACTCATTCCACTTGTTTGGGACTTTATTTCTTCCTATAAGTTTCATTTTATCAATTGAAGGAATATCAGGTTTTAGGGTCTGAATGCCTTTTACATAATAAATAGTTTCCGGAACGTTCACATCTTCACAAATAGTTTTATAAAGTGTTTTCTGTGTAAGCTTTCGTTTTTTTGGTTTCCCCCATTTATGAATAACATATTTGCAACCATTATCGATATCCCATAATAAATATTGCTTATTAGAATCATATAAATAAGAGACAATTGATGTACTTAGTGAATTATTATGAACCACTATAACAGACTGATTGGGTGCATTCTTTTCAATTATTTGTACCATCTCCAGACTTCCGGAAAATGGTCCCTTTATATCTGATACCGGATCAAACCATGCGCTTTGGGGAATCATGATTATGCAGCATATTGCAAATAAACCTTCCGTCTTTCTAATTTCTAAAACCTTTGTTTTAATTGTTGTAATCAACTTTTTAAAAGATTCTTTCTGTTCGATATCATTTGAACACATATCACTCTTTGCAGAAATACTTGTCCATACAAGGAACAAAAGGATCATCAAAAATACTATTGACATCTGAATATGATCTGAACTTCTTACTAAAATTATAATCCCCCAATAACATATGGTTCCACAAGCAGATACAATTCCAACATCCCTTAAATCTGCCTGAAATTGAGAATCGCTAATATAACATAATACGAAGAATATATATAATGCTATCCAAACAAAGAAAATTACGGCAACTATTGAAAACCCTGAATAATCAAATTTCATTGCGACACTTTTGATATTATTAATTATATTAACCAATCCGATACGAGACGATACAAAGCCAATATTAATTTTGATAAAAGTCTCGGTTCCTTTCGTCTGGTATAATTCAAAAATCATGCCTGCCAAACTGATTAAAGGAATCGTAAATCCTATCATGTTTCTCTTGTTAAGCAGAGGCCTGTCATTTAATAATTTCTCTATCAAACAACCGATAGCCAGCCCGGCAATTAAAATGTGAGATTGTAAAAGAAGTGCAATTATAACACCATAAGTAATCGGCTTACTGCGCCGATACGGCCAGTATATACATAACAGAATTATCAAAAGAACTAGTAATGCATAAACTCTACAAATTACGGAATTGTAATAAAAAAAAATGGGTGACAGCAGTACACAAACTTTTGTAAATGTTTGAAAAGGCGACTTCCATAGAAACAGGCTAGCTGCTATAGTCATTATAAAGGTGCTCATTAAACTGATATGATAAAATGACAAGCCAAATAATTGACATAGCTTTAGAAAGAAAAACCAAAGACACGGATGGCCTTCCGATGAACACAGTGCAAGAATGTCTACACAAGAAGAATTCTTTGCTATTATCCATGCCTGCGATTCATCTCTCCATGCTTCATGGTGAAAAGCAAGAAATACTTGTATAAACAAATAAATTAATAATATTGAAACATTTATTATTTTATCTGTTTTCTGATTTGTTTCCATGTTTAGTAACTACTCCTCGCTCAGCTAAAAAACTGTCTAACACGTTCAAACAAACCCATACCAAACACTGTTCTTAACTAATATCGTATTTATTTCCTTTGCCAATTTTCTCAAGCAATTCATAATGCTTTTTGTTAGGAGTAATATAAATATCACTTTTGTCACTTAACAAATACGCCATTCTTGCAAATCCACCTTGTTGTCCTATGATAACTTTACAAAGCCCTAACAACTGCATATCCCTAAAACTGTCGTCTCCTTTATTATGGCTTATAAAAGTCAATCTTTTTCGGTTAACTTGCAGTAATCCAAGAGTTTCTGCATGTTTCCTGCACCAGGAAATATCATCCGAAAATACATAAATTTTAGCATCCTGGTATTCTGGAATACTGAGGATCTTACAGATAGATTCTTTATAATAATCTTGATCTGTTTCCCCATTCATTGTCATATCTCCCCGTCGAACATGGACTCCAATTACAGCACAGTTTTCCATCTCCTGCTGTAACCGAGAATTGAATTCATCATTAAATGCAGAAAACTCACACAGTTGATGTAAGCAAAGAGGATAGTGCAATAATAGAATTTCCGGTTTTACCACACAGGTGTAAAAGGTTAAATATGGTCCAAAACCGCTAACATAGTACTTTAAATTCTCATATCCGTTCTCCGGCTTAATTGTATATAAAAGCCGGGAACATTTCTTATAACCTGAACTGATAAAGAGGTCCAGATTTTCTGAAACCCCTAACAACTGATATACACCTGCTTCAAACAAGACATCCGGCAAATCCTTTTCATGTGTATCAAACTGTTTAACCAACAGGTTTGAAAAAATAGTAGAAAAACATTTTTTATCAATATCTTCATGTGTAATTTTATCCAATTCAAAACCTAAGTGTTGCGCATTTACGCTCCTTGAGGGAAGATCGTCATAAAAAACGTCCAGACCGTCAAATTGAATGCATTTAGAAAAAAGATACTGTTTTATCTGATCAGCCAATCCATTACAAATCCTGACAATTCTTGTTTTCTTATCAAATAAGAATTCCAAATTGGTTCTGGCAGAAAAATCTTTTGCTTCAGTAACTTCTACTCCGATTAAAAAGGGCTCATTACTCAGCAAATATTCATAATCCAATACACATAAAGACTGTTTAAAAACTTCTTCCGATTCAAACGTTAGTTTAATGGGATGATTCCCTTCGCCACGTTTTGCCCTTTGTACATAGAACCTTATGCTTTTACAAAGAGCCTCCGCTTCATTAATAGAACAGCAATAACCACTATCTATCACTTTTGATTCATCCACAATATCTTTATTGCTGAATTGAATCAACTGGAACGGAACGTCCTGCTCCGGTAAAATTCCAAAGATGTACTGATTGTTAATCTTGAAATAGATGCTTTGATTCTCTGGTATGCTTCCCGAGAAGAAAGGATAACTGCGTAGATATTCTTTATTTTTCTTATATCTGTAAAGGCTTTGCACTACTACAGGGCAATTATTATTATGAAGCAAATGAAACGCTGTTTTATTGAA
>CACYBZ010000068.1 GCA_902772795.1 uncultured Ruminococcus sp.
AGCTGAGCATAGAAATTTTGACTTCCAGTTCATAAAGTTCGGGTTGTTTGTCCATAAGTTCTTTGATTCTTTTAAGATAGCCAATCAGAAGTTCATAAGCCTCGTCTGTAGTTTTGATAACGCAAGTTACCTCGGTGTCACCTTGCTTGAGCGGTCTGAAATACTTTTCCGTACTGCAACCTACGTTTTCGGTATAAAGGAAACTCGGAAGGAAAATATAGGTGCGGTATTTGAGCTTTTCACATGATTTGTACATGGAATTGACTGTATCGGATTTCAGATAGACAACGTCGCCGGTTTCAGCACTTTGTTTCTTACCGTCTATATAATAATCACAAGTGCCTTCAATGATGTAATGGATTTCGATTTCGTTGCGGTGATGAGGCATAATGAAATCATTCTCAACCAGCTCATAGTCTTTGACTTCAAGCGGAAGAAATCTTTCATTATAGTCTTTTCTGAAGATGCTGTTGTAACTTTTGTTCATAATAAAAACATTCTCCTTTTGAGTGCTGCGGTGTATTGTGCAAAAAGATACTTTTATAGACAAACTGATTATAACATACAAGATGGAAATAATCAACATTCAAACAAAAAAAAATTCCAAATTCGCAAATTTTTTTTCCGTTATCTAAATTTCAACAGAAAATCCGATTCGTTTTCAAGTGGAATGATAACAGGAAATTTTTACTGTTAAAAACTCATAATAATATAATTTTTTCCATATTTTTTGATTTTATGAATATATTACATGAAAATCAGTATTTCTGATGAACAGCGATGAATTTACAGAGAAAACAGGTATATAAAAAATTTGACATTCAAATTTTAGCATGGTAAAATCAATACAATATTATTCTGATGTAGAGGTGTTGTTGATTTTGGACAAAATTATTTCGGAATTGTTGATTTATGGTGATGCACCGCAAAGTGACATACTGGTAGAGATGGGAAATATTTTTTCCGCATTCAGAAGTGAAAACCGTGTCGATTCACAGCTCGTTCGTGATATATTCAAACAGATAAGAAAACTGCTTATTCTTGCTACGGATTACGGATTTGACAAAAATCTGTGGCAAAATTACCTTACGTTTCTGCTTATCACTGACGAAACTCCCTTTGCCGTCACCTGCGAAAAAACAGGAGCAAAAGACGGAACGGTCAATGAATTTGCCATGAGTGATTTTTCTGCATTCATGAAACTGTTTCATTTTGATTTTTCAGAGATAGAAAACGCATTGCAGATTGACTGTTTTTCCAAGATTTCGCATTACAGAGCCATTCACAAGAAAGAACTGATGTATAATAAGAACGTCAGTGAGAAAGTACAGACATTAAGCGAAGCACTTGCACAGGCAGATACGGTGCAGGAATTTTTCCGATTGGTTACCGATTTCTATCGGGATTTCGGGGTGGGAATGTTCGGACTGAACAAGGCATTCCGTATTGTGGAGAGTGACCCCTATACAACACAGCTGAAACCGATTAACAATATGGAAAAAATCATGCTCAGCGACCTGGTTGGTTATGAGAATCAGAAAAAAATGCTTGTGGAAAATACAAGGGCATTTGTTGAGGGCAGAAAAGCCAACAACACACTGCTTTTCGGTGACAGCGGTACAGGAAAATCCAGCAGTATCAAGGCGATTGTCAATGAATTCTATCCGCAGGGATTGCGAATGATTGAAATTTACAAGCACCAGTTCAAGAACCTTTCAGAAGTCATCGCCCGGATTAAGAACCGAAATTATAAGTTCATTATTTACATGGACGACCTTTCTTTTGAAGATTTCGAGATTGAATACAAATATCTCAAAGCGGTAATCGAAGGCGGAGTGGAAACAAAACCCGATAACATTCTGATTTATGCGACATCTAACCGCCGTCATCTTATCAAAGAAACATGGAATGACCGCAATGACATGGAATATACCGCCGAAATTCACCGTTCGGACACTGTAGAAGAAAAGCTGTCGCTTGTCAGCCGTTTCGGTTGCACGATATATTACGCCAAACCGTCCTATCAGGAATATCTTGATATCGTGCTGAAACTTGCCGAAAAGTCAGGCATTTCTATGGAACGTGAGGCAATTATCAGCGGGGCAAGACAGTGGGAACTGAAACATAACGGTGTTTCGGGCAGAACAGCACAACAGTATATCAACCATCTGCTGGGCAACACACCGTAACGGTTTCCATAAGATAACAACGGAATTTTTTCTGAACGGTTTTTCGGAAAAAATTCCGTTAATATTCTATGCCACGTCTGGCTTTTAATCCGTCGTCGTGAGGATGCTTGATTTTCGTGACGACCGAAACATAATCCGCATAGGCAATAATGCTTTTGTCAACGGAATGCCCTGTAAGGATAAGGTCTTTATCTTGGGGAAAATTCTCCATCAGGTTACGGATATCCGACAAGGTGATGAATCCTACATCTACTGCTGAAAAAATCTCATCGGCAACAACAACGTCATATTTGTGGGCATTCTTGAGCACATAGTGATAAAGAGCCACAGCTTCTTTTTTGAATTGCAGATGTTCTTCGGGTGTAGTGTCAAAGATAAACTTCATTTTTTCAGGAAGCTTCGGCATTTTTACGGTGGGAATACATTCTAGTATCCGTCTTTCTCCGCTGATATCGCTTTTCAGAAACTGCGTGAACAATACGGTTTTTCCGCAACCGCTTGCCCTTACAGCAAGCCCTACCGCTGATGTTGTCTTTCCTTTTCCGTCGCCATAATAAATATGAACCATTTATCTTTACACTTCCTTTTATGTTTTCTTCCGTTTTTTCGGCAATATTTCTGTTGAATTTATTTTTGCTTTATATTATAATTTATTTATGAAAGAAGTATTAACATTAAGGGGTGATAGTATGAATTATAATAAAAAACAGAAACTTATTGTCAGAATTGTTGCCATTGTCTGTGCGATACTTATCGCAGGGTCAGTTATTTTGTCGGCTGTTGTCTATCAGTAAGCCCGTGTGTCCTTTTTCAGACTGATTTGTCGTTGACAAATCAGTCTGTCTTGCTTTGAAAACCACATGTACTTGCGAACAAATGAAAAAGTCTTTTTCAGAACGGTATCAATGAGCAGATATATCTTTTTTGTGGAATTTTTCATCTGCGGATTATATGGTTCAGATTTCAAAGTCTTTAGGGTCGAATTTCGGCAGATTGGGCATAGTTCGGGGAACTCTCATCAGAGGGTTATAGCTGAACTGCATACATTTGCCGTTGGTAAGGGTCTTGTTGAGTGTGCAGATGAAGATGTCGTTGACTTTCTGTGCATGGTGGCAATATTCACAGCTTGCGTCAATGTTGTTGCCGAAAAGTTTTTTTCCGAAAAGTCCCATAAAATCACTTCCTGTTACCTGAGGGCATTGTTATCAAAATCGTTACTTGTATTATAACACCTGTCGTAATATAATGTAAAGGATAAAGATTTATACGGAGGATATTCCCATGAATTTACCTGAATTTCACAGCAATATTATGACACTCCATGTCAATGAAGATGTACCTTATCTGACTTATGACACCCTTACCCGTATTCCGTTTATCCGACACGCTTTTTCCACCCGACTGGGCGGAGTGAGCAAAGGACAGTTTTCTTCGATGAATTTTTCGCTCAACAGAGGGGATAATCCTGATGATGTTCTGGAAAATTACAGACGTTTCTGTCATGCTGTCGGATTTGATTTTCATACGCTGGTAGCGTCGTCACAGGATCATCATACTTTTGTCAGAAAAGTAGGCAGTGAAAATTACGGTGTGGGAATTTTCAGACCGAAAGACATACAAAGTGTTGACGCACTGGTCACAGATGAACCAGATGTCACGCTGGTAACATACTATGCAGATTGTACACCGTTGTTTTTTGTCGATACGGTAAGAAAAGTCATTGCCCTTGCTCATGGGGGCTGGCGTGGCACTGTGGGACGTATTGCCGAAAACGTCATCAATGTCATGAAAAATGACTATGGTTGTCAGGCAAAAGATATTGTCTGTTGCATAGGGCCTGCTATTTCCCGTTGTTGTTATGAGGTAGACCGTGCCTGTTTCGATGAGTTTGCCCGCATGGAAGATATTGACCTGTCCGAAATTGCCACAGCCAAAGAAAACGGAAAATATATGATCGACCTTCTGGAAACCAACCGTCAGGTCATTTTGTCCTGTGGTGTACCCGAAAACAATATTACTGTCAGCGATGTCTGTACAAAGTGCAACAGTGATTTGTTGTGGTCACACCGTGCCACCAACGGACAGAGGGGAACAATGTCAGCTTTTCTGTGCATAAAGGGGAATCAGGAATGAAAAAATCATCTGTGTTTACATTGACCTGTACCGTTATTCTGACACTGTTTCTTTTTGCCTGTGACAAAGAACCCACTGTCAGCACGGTTGCCACAGAACAGCCTGCTGTAACAGCAACAGTGACTTCCTCGGAAAAGGCAGAACAGAAGCCGTCTGAAAAGGCAAAGCAGAAACCGTCTGAAAAAACAGAACAGAAGCCGTCTGAAACCACCGCAACGGTTTTGCTTACTGA
>CACYBZ010000069.1 GCA_902772795.1 uncultured Ruminococcus sp.
CAAAAAGAGGTTTTTCTATGATTTTGTCAGAGCCGTGATAGATTGTCTTTTTCACAGGAGTATTATACTCCTAAAGATGTATAATTGACAAGTGGGGGAAATATTATTCTTTTACATCCGGAATATAAACTCTCTTTAACGGAATAATCGTTCTGTATTTATCAGAAAGTTTATCATAATATTGCAAAAGTAAATCAACTAATTCACGACCATCAATTCCACGAATTTCCGTATGACCATTTAAGTATTTTTTTGCATTTTCTGAATAATCCGACAACGTAACAAATAAACCATAATCATTATTATTCATGGCACCTTTCAAGGCCTGTACATCCCTTTCAGGAACGTCTCTATCAAAGCTTTTTACCTGTACAACTATTCTTGGCGGAAGTTCATCTTTGTATATTATAATATCGATACCTCTGTCTCCACCTTTTGAAGACTGGGTAACTTTATATCCCATTGCGCCAAGAAGATCTGCAACCAAATCTTCAAGAGGATAGCCTTTTAGATTTGTACTTAATTGCTTTAATACATAGTCACGAGTTGTCTCAATTATAGAATCAGCCTGCAAAGAGATTTCTTCTGATTCATCTTCGGTATCATTTAATATGTTTGTACCACTTAAAGCAGAAATGAATTCATCTGCATAGTTCTTTACAGAAAAAAATGTCATTGCAGAGCCAATTTCATATAAAGCCCCCTGACTAAAGGATGTTCTTGCAAGACCTCTTTTTAGCCATTTTACTTTACGCCGTCTTGGATAAACATCGGTATTTGAATTGTATGTTGCATCTCCGATAATTTGTCCAATATTTATTTTCCTGTCAATCTTTGAGGGGAATACAACATAATCTCCAATTTTAGCTTCATTGATAAATCTAAAAATCTGTCCACAGTCCGTTGGCGCAGCACCAGGTTTCTTATTGGGATAAACCGAAGGATATTTCTGCTTTAACAGCTCACGGTCATTTTGAATAACAGAAATATCTCCCATATCATGCCAGCCAATCGCAATTACATTTTCATTGAAAAAGAGATTATCATCTTTTGTATGTATTCCCCAAACTTTGGTGTCTGTCATTTATTACTCCTTATTATTTTCTAATTTTTCACAAAGTGGTAAAAGTTTTTCGAATGCAGCGACTATGCGTTTTTGTTCTGCAAGTGGTGGAAGAGGAATAGCTTCTTCATTAATATTTTTTACAGCTAATCCTGGCTGCGCTGTAGCTGTCGCATATTGATTAAGGTCTAATACTTTGAGAAATAACCCTTCCCAATCCTCATTTATATTAGCATAGGTATCAACTACTACGGCATGTTCTGTTGCATAGAATTTTCCATTTGTAAAATTAACATTCCCACACAAAGCGCCTTGACGACCTATCAGTGGGTAATAACCTTCTCTATTGTAGTTTTTTACATATCCTCTTATTCCATTACCGCCATAGCAGAGATAATCATTTCCATTACTTGTTTCTGATATTTCACTTGCTGAGATTGTTTTTCCAGCTTGCAAATTAAATATTTCACAAATTCTACACCAGCACCAATTATTCGGTATATCAAGAGGAATTAATTTACCTTGAACAGCTTCCTGTAAAAGTGCGTTTTTTAAATCTTTTGAGGTCATAGAATAATACCTGTAAGTTGCTGGATTTTCTCTTTATTCCAATCCTCATTCATCCAATAAAAATATTCTGTTTTGCGTTTTTTGAATATTCTGAACGGCAATGTGGAATTGTCATATATATGAAGTACATCGCATACTTTCACCAGTTCAGGAATGAGGGCAAGTGCCTTTTTATAACGAGAACGGATTTTATCTTCGGGAACAGAATGTCCACCGTTTGCCGCACGGGATTCCACACGAGAAACATTAATATCAGGATTCTGGGTAAGAACATAAATACAGCGGATAAAATAACCTTTTTCTTTCGCTTTTTGTAAAAGTTTTAGATTTCGGTCTGTGGATAGGACAGTTTCAAAGGTAAAACTTTTGTTCTGTGCGACACAATCCTCTCGCATTTTTTCGGCAAGCTGGGCAGCCTCCAAATCGGAACAGTAGTTTGTGCGTTTTATTTCATCTGCATTTATATAAGGCTCAATTACTTTTGCAAGTTTTGTAACGGTTGTTTTTCCACTCCCATTTGGTCCTGCAAAAACAATAATCTCTGCTTTCTTAATTTGCTTGCACATATTTTTTGGTTCCATCTGAATAAAGCAGATAAGCAGAATTTGTTTCTGAGTCATAGCAGGAAATAGGAGTTCCCTTTGCTATTTTTATTTCATTTTCAATTCGCACGGCTTCAATAAAGCGTTTTGTCAGTTCATCGTCTGAAATACCACAAGTTGAATCCAATTCATTTTGCTCCATAACAAATCCTCCTGTATCTATTATAGCAGATTATTTTATAAATTTACAGTTCCCTTTTTTTTAACTTATA
>CACYBZ010000070.1 GCA_902772795.1 uncultured Ruminococcus sp.
CCCGAACCCCTGTCAGGGGCGTTGCCCCTGAACCCCACAAGCCTTTAAAAAGGCTTGACCGAAACTTTAAGGCAAAATTTGCATTCGCAAATTTCGGAGAACGTAAAGAATACAATCCGAACGAAGTGAGCCACAAAAAGTTTTGCCCCACTTTTTCAAAAGTGGGTGGGGTCGAGGGGCAAAGCCCCTCGTGGGATTTTTAAGGGCGAAGCCCTTAAACTGTCCTACGGCAAAATACAACGAACAACAATGACATTCCCACCAATGCAATACTGCCAACATAGTTTGATGTACTGACAACGGCAGTATCATTGGCAAACGTACCATACACATTCAGAGCGGGGTGGTAAAACCGACAAACAACCAGTGTCAGCAAGGCTGACAAAATTCCTTGCCCTAAACGATACATCATAAATTTTACTTTCGGAATCTCCAGTACCGAAGCAATCGCATAAATCTGAAAATGAACGCAAATTCCTCCCCACCCCAGAGCAAAGGACATTAGCCACAACGGACACCCCTGATTAAAACAACTGTTGCATCCTTTTGTGACTTCCCACAAAACACTTATGATGCTTTGGCTGATACTCATTGGCAAAGATAACGCTTCCAGAATCCATTCCACATAGGCAACGACCTGCACATCTTCCAGTATGCCGAAAACACAGGAAAACAATATTACCATACCACACAAAGCCAGCATACTTTCCACACCACTCTGTGTAGACTCCACTATACAGACACTTAATGCCTTTTTCTGCTGTCCCTTGCTTTCCAGTGACTGATATACAATATTCCGACAGGCGATAATTCCCAGCAACGTCTGCGATAATATCTGACATACCCATAAAATCAGTCCTACAATGATATTCCGATATAAAGATACGCCTATCACCGTTACAGTAAATCCTATACCACCGCCTACAGTGAACATCGTCAGGGATTGTGCTGTTTGCCGTGTAATTTTCCCCTCTTCGTAGAGTGTCACCACTCCTTTAGCCCCTATCGGAAATCCACCTGTAAATCCCAATAATATCACTGTTCCGACTATGCCGTCTGTATGAAATAACTTTCGGGTGAGTGGGGAAAGAAATTTCCCGAAACTTTCCGCAAACCCGCTTTTCACTGCCAGTGCCGAAAATACAGCAAACGGAAACAAGGACGGTATCAGTATATTTCCACAATACAGAAGTCCTTCCAGTGCCCCTGTTGTCATAAATATCCCTCTTTTTGCATATTGGTGAATTACAGTTTATTTATATGTCCGCATTGTCAGGGGGTATGCGTATTTTGAAAAATTCTCTGTATGACGTGGTGGTAACAATATGAACGATAAAAACAACAAATTCGGCAGACTTTCCGCTTTACCAAAGGATATGGCAGGCAATACACCTTTCCTTGAATTCACCGCCAACAGAAGCGTACTCATTGACGGTTGTCAAGGCATTCTGGAATATCAGGACAGTATTGTCAGAATCAATACTAAAAAACTGATTGTCGTCATCAACGGCAGAGGTCTGCATATCAAATGCATGACGGCTCATTCACTGACAATATGCGGATATATTTCAGGTGTGGAATTTTTGAGATAGGACGGTGTCAGAAATGATTAACAGAATTCTACGCTGGCTATGCGGATATGTCATTTTTGTCGCAAAAGGCAAATTTCCCGAAAGACTTATCAATCTGGCACTTGTTCACGAAATTATGATGATAAATCCCAAAGGCGAAAAGGGAAAACTGACAGCACAGACTTCTATACACGGTTATTATGAACTGTATGCCCTCCGCAAAAATGCTGATGTTACCTTAAAAATACAAAAAAAAGTCGGCTTACCGTTTTTTCTGCACAGGAACACCAGAAGAAAAGGCATTTTTGTCGGTATGATTTTTTTTGTGGCAGTTATCAGAATCCTTTCTTTGTTTATATGGACAGTCAATATTCACGGTAACAAGTCAATGAGTGTATGCGAAATTCAGAACGCCCTGCAACAAAGTGGAATCTATGCAGGAGCACTGAAAAAAAATATCAATATTCCCGACAGCGAAAGAAATTTTGAACTGATTACAGGAAAAGTCGGGTGGATATCTCTCAATATTATTGGCAGTAACATGGAAGTGGAAATCAGCGAAAGTTATGACAAACCCAATATTTCACAGAATAAAAAGCCTGCCAATCTCAAAGCCAGAAAGTCGGGACAGATTCTGAAAATGAATATCGCTAACGGAAAAAACATGGTCGCTGTCGGTGATGGTGTTGCTAAAGGTCAGTTACTTGTCAGCGGTATTTTTCACAATGAGCTTTTCCAGACTACCGAACTCGTACACAGTGACGGCGAAGTCTTTGCAGGTGTTGCGGAAAACTTTCAGACTACTGTCAACAAAACCATCACTTTCGATACCGTCTTTGAACAGCAGAACAGACGTGTGATTCGATTGCTGTCCGTTAAATTTCCGCTTAATTATCAAACGGTTGACAACGTCTTTACCCGACAGTATGTGCTGGATAAGTTTTCACTGAACAATACTGCACTGCCCTTTGAAATCATTACAGAAGAGAATTTCGGAAAACATTCCGAACAAATTTCCATAGACCCGAATACCGCCCGAAATCTTGCTGATATACAACTGTCACTTTATGAAATTTTTGCCCTCTGGAACAGCGATATCAAGGAAAAATCCGTTAATGTATCACAAGACAAAAACCGTTACTGTTTCATCGGCAACTATTACTGTATTGAGGATATTGCTGACTGTGTAGAAATAGAAATGAACAATAAGGAATGATGTTATGAACGACGAACGCTATGACAATATTGAATATAATGACAACTGGCAAAGTATCCCTGTTGTTCGGGCAACTGCCGTTGACTACTATGAAGAAAATGATAATTACTCTGATGAAAATTTTGAAGATGATACAGACAATATTGAAGAAAATCAAACTGCATCTGCTATCAGACTCCCTGAAAATCCCCAACCTGTTATTAAATTACAGTTCTTTATCAGTCTGATTGTCATTCTCCTTGCCTTTCTGCTGAAAAATTTCGGCGGTGATGTCTACACCAGAACCAAAGAAATTTACTTTACCAACCTTAATCATTCCCTTGTTGTCACGTTACCCGAAGATTTTATGACTTTCTCCAAGGTGAACCGCAATGAAAGGTAAAATAGCCAATATTCATTTCAAAGTTTCTTTTCCGCTGGTGGCAGGCATTACACTCATTCTCGTCTGTGACACAACGGGGGTCGCCCTTTGCGGACTGCTTGCCTGTGTCTGTCACGAACTCGGACATATTATTGCCATGAAATCTTTCGGTACGCAGATTACCGAAATCAATATTTCTGTTTTTGATGTCGGCATTGTGGATATTTCCCAAAAAAGCCGAGGAATTATTGCTGAAATGACCATTACTCTCAGCGGAGTTTTTGTTAATTTTGTGTTGTTTTTTCTGTCAGTTATAGTGTATAATAGATGTAAATTTTACATATTCGGATATTTTGCCACTGCCAATCTGACACTGGGACTTTTCAATTTACTGCCTGTGGAAACACTTGACGGGGGTAATGCTCTCAGACTGATTCTGCAAAGAAATTTTTCAGAAAAAACCGTTTATTTTGTCACGCTGATTATTTCTCTGGCGTGTATTGTTCCGCTGGGTTATCTCAGTTACAAAGCTCTGATGACTTCCCGCTATAATTTTACTATGTTGTTTGCGACATTGTATCTTACGGGAGCAGTATTCTTTAAACTGATATCCCCTGTTTAAGGGCTGTCGCCCTTAAAAATCCTACCAAGGGGCTTTGCCCCATATGCACTAACATAAGTCATAACAAGTAGTGCAATAGTTTTATTTACCCCTCCGTCCTGTCGGACACCTCCC
>CACYBZ010000071.1 GCA_902772795.1 uncultured Ruminococcus sp.
ACAATACCTATGTCGTCAAGACCTTTTAGAAAAAGATTTCGTTTTTCTGTGTATTTTGCCTGCAAAGTGCGGTAATAATCCTCTTTAAAACGCAATCCTGTAACAGCTGCCTCTTGCAAAGGTGCCGACGCACCAACAGTCAGAAAATCGTGTACCTTTTTCGCTACATCAATAATGTGCGACGGTGCAATGATATAACCCAGACGCCAGCCTGTAATGGAATATGTTTTTGAAAGTGACGAACATGAAATCGTTCTTTCCCACATTCCCGGCAATGAAGCAAAATAAATGTGATGATATGGTTCATAGATAATATGTTCATAGACTTCATCGGTGATAACAAAAGTGTCGTATCTTTCAGCAAGCTCAGCAATTGTTTTCAGTTCATCATAGGTAAATACCTTTCCGCACGGATTTGACGGATTGCAAAGTATCAGGGCTTTCGGTTTTTGTCTGAAAGCTGCTTCCAGCTCGTCTGTATTGAAATTGAACTGTGGCGGATAAAGCGGTACATATATCGGTTCAGCACCGGAAAGAATCGTATCTGCACCATAGTTTTCATAAAACGGTGAAAATACAATAACTTTATCACCCGGATTTGTCACTGTCATCATAGCCGCCATCATTGCTTCCGTACTGCCACAGGTAACAACTATTTCCTTGTTCGGGTCTATTTTTCTGCTCATAAACCGTGACTGCTTTTCCGCAAGTGCTTCACGGAAATTCTGAGCTCCCCATGTTATCGAATACTGATGAAAATCTTCGTTGGCAACCTGTGCAAGACGGTCAAGAAGCTCACGGGGTGGCTCAAAATCAGGAAATCCCTGCGAAAGGTTGACTGCACCGTATTGATTGGAAATTCTTGTCATACGGCGTATAACGGAATCAGTAAAATTTTCTGTTCTTTTAGAAAGTGTTGGCATCACATCTGCCTCCATATCATTTTTTCTTTTTCATTATAGTTGTATTCATTTCTGCCGTCAAGTACTCCGCTTTTTGTCATTGAAAGCTGTTTATCCGCAGAAATGTTTTTACCCACGGAAGGAAAACAACTCCGACCGTGAGTAAAATACCAGTTTCTTTGGTAATCTGAACAAAAACTGAAAACCAAAACAGTAATATCAGATATTGTAATCAAGAGTACGCTCATCAATAACTCTTCTTGATTTATGTTCGGAACGGGTGTCAAGTCCTCCGTCAGGGTGAACAATAACTCTTGCCGGCTTAACACCTATGCGTGCCTTGAGTGCTGCGGATACTTCGGCTGCAACTTCGTCATCTGTCTTAGGGTTATCAGAGGATTTTTCCACCTCAACAGCATATTTGTTGGTGAAATCCTTTTCAAATATACGGATAAGATATTCGCCTGTGATACCACTCTGCTCACGGACAACCGCTTCAATATCGCTCGGAAATACATTAACAGCAGAAACGATGAACATATCGTCTTTTCTTCCCTGAATATGTATTCTGCCATGAGTTCTTCCGCAGGAGCATTTCGTGTTGTCTATCCAACCGATATCACCTGTGCGGAAACGGATAAGCGGACGGGCATGCTTTCTAAGTGTTGTGAATACAAGTTCACCAACCTGACCCGGTTCAAGAACTTCGCCTGTATGGATATCAACAGTTTCAACAAGAATATGATTTTCTGCAATATGAAGTCCGTCTTTCGCTTCGCACATTGCCGCACACGCACCAAAAATATCAGACAATCCATAAAAATCATATACTTCCGCACCCCAGATATCTTCAATAGCCTTTCTCGTTGCCGCAATAGAACCACCAAGTTCACCTGCTACGATAATCTTTTTAATATTGAGATCCTTTTTCGGGTCTATGCCGCTTTTGAGTGCCTTTTCTCCAAGCTGCCACGCATAAGACGGTGAAGTCCAGATAACGGTAGGCTTATAGGTTTTCAGCACAAAAAGCAGTCTTTCACTCGGAAGAGTACCTCCCCATATGCAAAGTGCTCCAAGATTCTGTGCACCGATTACATCAGGCCCGCCGACATACAGTGAAAAATTCAGTGCATGAACATAACGGTCGTTCGGACGCATGCCCACCTGCCAGAACCAACGGCTTTCTGTTTCCTGAAATTCGTCAAAATCCTTTTTGGTGAACGGACTCATTGTAGGTACACCTGTTGACCCTGAAGACGTGGAAATAAATATCACATCTTCCTCAGGAACAGCAGCAAGCTCACCAAGAAACGACCCTACCCCCTGAGTATCACGCTGAGTTTTCTTATTGATAAACGGAAATTTCTGAATATCTTTCAGCGTTTTGATATCCTCCGGCTTTACACCTGCTTCGTCAAAAGAACGCTTGTAGTATGGTGCGTTTTCATAAGCGAATTTTACTATCTCCTGCAAATCGGCAAGCTGTCTTTTTTCAAGTTCTTCACGGGGAAGTGTTTCCAATTCTTCGTCCCAATATTTGCTGTTAACATCTCTGCTCATTTCCTGTTACTCCTTTATTCATTGAAATTTTTCTACCTGTGCGGTTGAAAGTCAAATAGGTACTGTCAAAATTTGATGAGTTTAAGGGCTTCGCCCTTAAAAATCCCACAAGGGGCTTTGCCCCTTGACCCCACCACTTTTGAAAAAGTGGACAAAACTTTTCA
>CACYBZ010000072.1 GCA_902772795.1 uncultured Ruminococcus sp.
GAGTTCCTTGGAAATCTTCGGTAAACCGAAAATCATATCTGCCATTTCCTTTTTGCTGTACTTCATATACTTTGACGACATCTGATTGAACGCAAATGTACTGGTAGATACTACCATCGGTACATTGTGCTTCCATGCATTGAGTTTTCCCCAGAAACATACCGCATCAGTATATACCACGTCGGGTTGAAAGGAATGAAATTCCTTTTCTAAAAAGTCATTCATGGACAAGGTAATCCGAATATCCTGCAACGTCATTTCTGTTGTGGAAATGTTTTTCAGATTTTCTGCTTCCTCTTTCGTCAGTTCGGGCAAAAACGCATCACATGAAATAAACTCTGCACCCGTAGCCTTGATTTTTTCTGCGAATTCGCCAAAAGAATAAAATCTGACCATATCTCCACGTTTTACCAGCTCACTGGCAACAGGTAACATCGGATTTGTATGACCATGTGCCGGAATACTGAAACAAGCAATTTTTTTCATATTGATTCACTCTCCTTTGTGTTGAATGCCATACCGAACAATTCATCAAACGATGTCTTTGGCGGAATCGCAATCCCTCTTTCTTTATCTCCAAAAAGAATCAATGTATCTCCTGCCTTAATATCGAAAAGTTCTCTTGCCTGTTTCGGTATAACTATCTGTCCTTTTTCTCCTACTGTAACTGTCCACATATATTTTCCTTTCGGTGCTGTCATATTTTTCACTCCGTAAAGTATGATTTGTTATACAAATTATACTTTACGGAATTCTGTTTGTCAATACCTTTGTTGAAAAAAATCGCAAAAAAACAGATACATCTGTTTTTCGGGAAACAAATGTATCTGTCTTGACAATTATCGGTCACTCTTTCTGAAAATAATCTGTCCGTTGTGCTGTATCAGTAGAGTTTAAAAGTATATGTGCCTGTAGACGCATCATATTTGTCACGTCTGTACCCTGTTACTTTCAGATAATAAGACCCTTTTCCAAGGTCAACTTTATGCGTATCCGTTCTGAAACCGGTCGTTGCATTATATTCATTATCATCTGTCTTCCACACTTCATTACCGTTTTTATCGTATATGTGCAATGTGTAATACTGCATATACGAAGTCATACTGATATTCAGGTTGGTGGCTTTATCCACCGTAAACTGATAAAAATCTATCTGGTCATTCGCACCAATCAGACCTCTGACATCAGTATTAAGCGCAATTGTATTTGCCTGTTCTGCACTGTTGTTGGGTTCTGTTTCGGTCGCCTTGGCATCGGTATACTGTGTCTTGATACTGTATTTACCTGTTGAAGCATCGTAATCTTTGGTAAGATAGCCTGTTACTTTCAGATAATAACTTCCTTTTTCCAGATAGATATCGTACTGGTCATTGCGGAAACCTACTGTACTGTTGTATTCGTTATTATCTGTCTTCCAGAGCTCATTGCCTGCCATATCGTGTATTATCAACGTATAGTACTTCATATAAGAAGTAATATCCAAGGACACTTTCCCTGAATTGGCTATAGTAAACTGATAAAAGTCCATCGTATCATTGACACCGATTAATCCCCGAATCGTTTCTCCAAGATTGATTTTATTGGCTTCTTCTGCCTTGTTATTGACTTCCTTTTCGTTGGCATTTGCCGTTTCAAACGATGTTTTTATCTGATAGTTTCCTGTAGAAGGGTCATAATCCTTTGCCCTGTACCCTGTAACTTTAATGGTGTAACTGCCCTTTTCCAAATCTACGTCATAATCATCTTGTCTGAATCCGACAGTATTGTTGTATTCTTTTTCGTTAACGTCCCACACTGCTTCACCTGCCGTGTTATAAATGGCGAGTGTATAGTACTGCATATAGGATTTTATGTTCAGTTTCACTCTGCCTGACTGTGTAAGCGTAAAGGCATAGAAATCAATATCATCTTTCGGGGCAATGGCTCCTTCAATGCTGTCTCCGAGAGTAATTTTCTGTGCATTTTCAGATGTATTGTTATTATCGTTGTCCTTTATGGTACTGTTCCCTAATATGACCGGCTCCTGAAAGTCTGAACCCTGGGACGATGTTCCGCTCTGTGTCGGGGTTTCCTTTGTTCCGTCAGCTATCTTCTGCTTTTCTGCCAGTAATTCTGCATCATCAGGGAACTTTTGCAAAGCATTGTCAATCAATGTCAGTGCTTCGTCTTTTTTCTCACTGCTGAGCAGTTGTTCTGCCTGTTCTATCACGTTTGTAATATACAGTTTCTGATATTCGTTCTGCTTTTCGGTGATGTCATTGTCAGAACCAATTAATTCGGTTGCTGTTTTCAATTTATCTATCGCACCGAGATAGTCTTTCTCTTTGACGGCTTTTTCCGCTTCTTCAAAGACCTGTTTCTTGTATGCCTCACAATAGGATTGATATGTCTGCGGGTTGTCTGACGTACTGTGATGATTCTTTAACAAAGTAATGGCTCCGACATAGTCACCTTTTTCGGCAAGTAAACCTGCCTGCTTCCAGATATCTTCTTCGTTATGGTCATCTGTACTGTCTGACGATGCTGAAGTACTGCTGCTGCCTTCCTTTGTATTGCCCGAACCCTGGTTCTTGCTGTCAAGGCTGTCCAGTATAAGAAAGGCTGTCAAACCAATCACTATCAGACCCATTACCACACATAGGGCAATGATGATTCGTTTTGTCACGGATTTTTTCGCTTTTATCGGCGGGTCATTGACAATCGGCTTTGCAGACGGATTGTCTGCCATGGAAGCAATTCGGGTGGCGTTTTCCAAATCGAACATGACATATTGTCCGTTATAGACATTATGCAAAGCTCTTTTCATTTCTGTGGGAGAACCGAATCTGACAGTCTTATAATAGGAACATGCCCGTAAAATCACATTTGCCATTTCTTTGGAAGCCATACTTGGTGGCGGAAGAGGTACACCGTCATTTTTCATGCTGATGGCTTTCTCTATTGCCGACGGGCTCAGCATCTCATTGTCTGACCTGATGAACGGCAACCACTTTTTATAATTCAGCAGTCTGTACATTACCAGCCCCAGCGAATAAATATCCACACGTGAATCAGGATTCTGTTTCCTTATCATTTCAGGACTCATATAAAACCATGTGCCCTTCTGCGAAAAACTGGAACTCATACTTTCCAGCCGTTTTGCAATACCGAAATCCCCCAGTTTATAATTGCCGAAATCATCGACAAAAATGTTTTCAGGCTTGATATCCCTGTGTATGATACCGCACTTATGACAATATTCCAGTGCCGTACAGATATCCATACCCAGTTTGATAATATCCACTTCCTGCAATTGTCTCATTGCCATATATTTTTTCAATGAAGTCAGTAACTCCATTCGGATATAGATATTCCACCCTATACCGTCCCCTTTGCCCACTACCTTATAATCTTCGATAATGACAACATTCGGTGCTCCTTTCAGCGACTGCATAAGTTCGATTTCCTTGACAAAATCTTCTGTGATTTTTCGGTAATATTTCTTTGTTCCTTCGATATCCACCGCATCAAATACCAGCGAGTCTATTGCGTCATCATCTCCGGGAATGGAAATAACTTTGATAGCGGAATAACTTTTTACATTGAATGCTACTTTTTCCGCTTTATAAACCACACCATAAGACCCTTTTCCGATTTTTTCCAATATGTTCCACTCAGGCCATATTTTTCTGATATTCTCCACAGACATCATTCAATCCCTACTTTCCTATATATTCCAAACGATAATCCGCTTGTCTGTGATTTTGAAAACGATTATCGAAATATTGTCTTTTCCTCCGTTGTTCAGTGCCGTATTCATCAGCGTTTGACCGATATTTTCAAAAACACTGTTCATCATAATTTCCCTTATACACTCCTCACTCACCATATCTGTCAGACCATCTGAACACAACAGATAAATATCATTCTTGCGATAAGTCTGCGAAAAAATATGTGGTTCCAGTATCAGTTCTTCTTTTGGTGTGCCAAGACACTGCGTCAGCGTCGGTTTTCTGCCAAAGAAAGAGCTGCTGACATCATCATACGACACCTGCTTCAGTTTGTTCCCTGAAAACCTGAAAATCCTGCTGTCACCTATATTGCAGAAAAATATCTTTTTATGTACAACAACCATTGCCACTGTCGTTCCCATGTTACAGACAGAATGTTCTGCTGCGTAACGACATATTGCTTCATTGGCATTTTCGATATAGTCCTGCAAATCCTGTACAATATCGTTTGTCCAGTTTATGTGACAGGCACTTTGTGCTGCCAGATACGCTGCGATTTCTCCATGTTCCCCTCCGCCCATTCCGTCAAAGATACCAAACGATACCGCCTTACTGTCAGACAACTTTCCTTGACTGATATACGGCTCATTGCTGTTTTCATAGTGTCGGTAAATTCCGTTACAGACAATATTGTCCTGATTGAGTCTTCTCCTCTTTCCGACGTGACTCAAACAGATGTAAGAAATATCACACGGCATATTTACCATTCACTCCTTTTCCTACGATTTCGGATTTGATGTGTACTTTTTCAGATTTTCATAAAAACGTTCCTTCAAAAAGCGATAGGAATTATCTTTCCATTGACGGAACAGCGTAACACTCTGAAACGCTATATTGTTATGCAATGCAAAAAATTGGGCGAACGTATTCTGCCTGGCGTGCACAGTCAGATAAGAACACTGACTAAACGCATCTTCCGATATTCGGGAAACACTTTCGGGAATATAGATGTCTGTCAGATTTTCACAATTCCGAAAAGCATTTCTCTGTATTTCAGACAGACGGTTCGGCAATGTCA
>CACYBZ010000073.1 GCA_902772795.1 uncultured Ruminococcus sp.
AGGTTAGAACCGTAACATTTATGGCAGACACCGTGTTTTGCACGACAACCCAGAATAGAACGGATTTTGACTTTTTCCACACCACTGTCAGCAATGATTTTCGCTTCTTTGTCGGTCATCATGACATCTTTGGAAACAAGCACATCGCCGGTTTCAGGGTCGACAAAATCATCAACGAGATATCTGCCGAGCAGTCTTTCTGTGATATCTTCAATCTTTCTCTTGCCGTCGTAGATGGTGTAGACATCAAGACCTTCATGAGTACCGCAATCGTCCTCTTTGACGATGACTTCCTGTGAAACGTCAACCAGACGTCTGGTAAGATAACCCGAGTCAGCTGTACGCAACGCTGTATCGGCAAGGCCTTTACGGGCACCACGGGACGAAATGAAGTATTCCAGAATGTTAAGACCTTCACGGTAGTTAGCACGGATAGGAATTTCAATCGTTTTACCGGAGGTGTTGGCGATAAGACCACGCATACCAGCCAGCTGTCTGATCTGCGACATACTACCACGGGCACCTGAATCTGCCATCATCCAGATAGGATTATATCTGTCCATATTGTCTTTCAGAGCGTCGGTAACGTCATCGGTTGCCTTGTTCCAGATTTTCAGAACATTCTTGTAGCGTTCGTCATTACTCAACAGACCCATGTTATACAGTTCGGTGATTTCGTCCTTATCCTCTTCTGCCTGCTGAATAATTTCCTTTTTAGCCGGAGGAATCGCTGCGTCACAAACGGCAACGGTAATGGCACCGATGGTAGAATACTTGTAACCCTGCGATTTAATCGCATCGAGAACAGTAGAAGTACGGTCTGTACCATGAACTTTGATACATTTGTCAATAATCTTGCCAAGCTGAGATTTACCGACAAGGAAATCAATTTCATATTTAAGATAGTTTTCGGGAATTGTTCTGTCAACGAAACCTAAATCCTGAGGAATAGGGTGGTTGAAAATAATACGTCCGACAGTTGTATCAACCATTGCCGTAACGGACTGACCGTTGAAAATATCTGTACGGCGTACTTTTATTTTGGAATGAAGCGTAATGACTTTACTGTAATAAGCCATGATAGCCTCATTTTCATCTCTGAAGCATTTGCCTTCGCCGGGTTCGCCGTCTTTGTCCAGAGTAAGGTAGTAAGACCCCAGAATCATATCCTGTGTAGGGATAACGACGGGACGACCGTCTGACGGTTTCAACAGGTTACCTGCCGCCAGCATTAAGAATCTTGCTTCTGCCTGTGCTTCTGCCGAAAGCGGAACGTGTACAGCCATCTGGTCGCCGTCAAAGTCAGCGTTGTAGGCGGTACAGACGAGGGGGTGAAGTTTCAGTGCACGACCCTCAACCAGAACGGGTTCAAAAGCCTGAATACCCAGACGGTGAAGTGTAGGAGCACGGTTAAGCAATACGGGGTGTCCCTTGATAACCACTTCCAGAGCGTCCCATACTTCGGGTTTTGCTCTTTCCACAGCTTTTCTTGCGGCTTTGATGTTGGCAACGGTTTTCTTTTCGACCAGTCTTTTCATGACAAAAGGCTTGAAAAGTTCCAGAGCCATTTCCTTGGGCAGACCGCACTGATAGATTTTCAGTTCAGGGCCGACAACGATAACCGAACGACCGGAGTAGTCAACACGTTTACCGAGCAGGTTCTGACGGAAACGCCCCTGTTTACCTTTGAGCATATCGGAAAGCGATTTCAAAGGTCTGTTATTGGGACCCGTAACAGGACGGCCACGTCTGCCGTTGTCGATAAGAGCGTCAACAGATTCCTGTAACATACGTTTTACGTTTCTGATAATGATGTCGGGGGCTTCCAGTTCCAGCAGTTTTCTCAGACGGTTGTTTCTGTTAATAACACGTCTGTACAAGTCATTGAGGTCTGAGGTAGCAAAACGACCGCCGTCCAGCTGAACCATAGGACGGATATCGGGAGGAATAACAGGAACAACATTCATAATCATCCATTCAGGACGGTTACCCGATATTCTGAATGCTTCGACAACTTCCAGTCTTTTTACCAGTCTTACTTTTTTCTGACCGCTGGCATCTTCCAGTTCTTCTTTCAGTTCGGCAGATAATGCGTCGAGGTCAATTTCTGCCAGAAGTTTCTGAATGGCTTCCGCACCCATGCCTGCTTCAAAATCATCGTCATATTTTTCACGCATATCCCTGTATTCCTGGTCGGTAAGGATTTGCTTTTTCATCAGTTCCGTATCTTCGCCGGGATTAATAACGATGTAGGAAGCAAAATACAGTACCTTTTCCAGTAAACGGGGAGAAATATCCAACATCAGACCTATTCTGGAGGGAATGCCTTTAAAGTACCAGATGTGCGAAACAGGAGCAGCAAGTTCGATATGCCCCATTCTTTCACGTCTGACTTTGGAACGGGTAATTTCTACGCCACAGCGTTCACATACTTTTCCTTTAAAGCGGATTCTCTTATACTTACCGCAGTGACATTCCCAGTCTTTCTGAGGTCCGAAAATCCTTTCACAGAAAAGACCTTCGGGTTCAGGTTTCAGTGTACGGTAGTTGATGGTTTCGGGCTTGGTGACTTCTCCGTAAGACCATTCTCTGATTTTATCGGGAGATGCCAGTCCGATTTTAATTGAATCAAAAACATTAAACTCCATGTATATGCCTTACCTCCAGTATTAAAGTTCGTCACTGCCGTATCCGTCACCGAAATCATCAAAGAAGTCATCGGTATCTTCTTCGGCAAAAGCGGATTCATCAATCATATTGTCGCCTTCCTGGTCTTCATCATACTGATAGCCGTCCATACCGGAAGTCATGACGGATTCACCGTCAAAGATATCGCCGTCATCAGGAATATCACCGTCTTTGGCAACAGGGAGGTCATCATCGTCATCGAAATGTTGCCTGAGGTCAATTTCTTCCTTGTTTTTGTCGAGCACTCTTACATCGAGGGCAAGCGACTGTAATTCCTTTACCAATACTTTGAAAGATTCAGGAACACCGGGAGTAGGAATATTCTGTCCTCTGACAATCGCCTCATAGGTCTGTACACGTCCGACTACGTCATCAGATTTTACCGTAAGGATTTCCTGTAAGGTATATGCCGCACCGTATGCTTCCAGAGCCCATACTTCCATTTCACCGAAACGCTGTCCGCCGAACTGAGCTTTACCGCCGAGAGGCTGCTGTGTAACGAGTGAGTAAGGACCTGTAGAACGTGCATGGATTTTATCATCGACAAGATGATGCAGTTTAAGATAATACATATAACCCACGGTAACGGGATTGTCAAACCATTCGCCGGTACGACCGTCACGCAGCCATGTTTTACATTGTGAAGCAATAATACCCTTTTCCTTTTCGGGAGGCAGTTCGGGGTTATCGCTGTTACGGTGAATTTCAAAACTCTTGAAACACTCACCGAAGTCAATCTGTTTGGGAGATGTCGGGGGAGGTAATTCGCCTTTTTCCGCCTTTTTGCTGATTTCGTCGTAAATCCTGAAGATATCCTGTTCATGAGCACCGTCAAAGACAGGCGTCATGATTTTCCAGCCAAGAGCCTTTGCGGCATAACCGAGGTGTACTTCCAGTACCTGACCGATGTTCATACGGGAGGGAACGCCCAGAGGGTTAAGCACGATATCCAGCGGAGTACCGTCAGGCAGGAACGGCATATCTTCCATAGGCAGAATACGGGAAACGACACCCTTGTTACCGTGACGACCTGCCATTTTATCGCCGACGGAAAGTTTTCTCTTCTGTGCGAGATAGCATCTTACTACCTTGTTGACACCTGGCTGTAATTCATCGGCACTGTTTTCTCTGGTAAATACCTTTACATCGACAACAATACCCGATTCACCGTGCGGAACTCTCAAAGACGTATCTCTGACTTCTCTTGCTTTTTCACCGAAAATCGCACGTAACAATCTTTCTTCAGCGGTAAGTTCCGTTTCACCTTTCGGTGTGACCTTACCGACAAGAATATCGCCGGCCTTGACTTCTGCACCGATATGAATAATACCCTGTTCGTCAAGATCTTTGAGCATATCATCGCCGACATTCGGAATATCCCTGGTAATTTCTTCAGGACCTAATTTTGTATCTCTGGAATCTATTTCATATTCTTCAATATGAATAGAAGTATAAACGTCATCTCTGACAATTTTTTCGTTGATGAGAACAGCGTCCTCGTAGTTGTAACCCTCCCACGTCATAAAGCCGATGAGGGCATTTTTACCCAGACTGATTTCACCGTTGCAGGTTGCAGGGCCGTCAGCCAGAACTTCATTTTTTCTGACTCTCTGTCCTTTTTTGACAACAGGAATCTGGTTGATACAGGTACTCTGGTTAGAACGCATGAACTTGGTAATTTCAAAATCCTGAGTTCTGCCGGAATCGTATTTTACCGAAATCCTGTCAGCACTGACATTCTGAATGACACCGTCATCTTCGGAAAGAATACAGATACCCGAGTCAACGCCTGCCTTGTATTCCATACCTGTACCGACAATAGGGGATTCTGTTACCAGAAGCGGAACAGCCTGTCGTTGCATGTTGGAACCCATCAGAGCACGGTTAGCGTCATCGTTTTCGAGGAAAGGAATCATAGCGGTAGCAACAGACACAACCATTCTGGGGGAAACGTCCATATAGTCGAAACGGTCTTTGTCAAGTTCAACGAATTCATCTCTGAAACGACCGTTGACCACAGCATTTTTAAATCTGCCGTTTTCGTCAAGGGGAACGTTTGCCTGTGCGACGATAAAGTTGTCTTCCTTGTCAGCCGTCATATATTCCACTTCATCAGTGACAATACCCGTTTCTTTGTCAACTTTGCGGAAAGGTGCTTCAATAAAGCCGTACTTGTTGATTTTCGCAAAAGTAGCGAGGTAGGAAATCAGACCGATATTAGGACCTTCCGGGGTTTCGATAGGACACATACGACCATAGTGGCTGTAGTGAACGTCACGGACTTCAAATCCTGCTCTGTCTCTGGAAAGACCGCCCGGACCTAACGCAGAAAGACGTCTTTTGTGAGTAAGTTCAGCGAGGGGGTTTGTCTGATCCATGAACTGGGAGAGGGGAGAAGAACCGAAAAACTCTTTAATGGCTGCGGTTACGGGACGGATATTGATAAGATTGTTCGGTGTAAGTCTTTCGATATCCTGAGCATTGAGGGTCATTCTTTCTCTGATAACTCTTTCCAGACGGTAGAAACCAATTCTGAACTGATTCTGTAACAGTTCGCCGACACAACGGATACGACGGTTACCGAGGTGGTCGATATCATCTGTAACGCCGATGTTGTGAGCGAGGTTATTCATATAGTTGATGGTGGCAAAAATATCATCAACCGTAATGATATTGGGAATCAAATCAT
>CACYBZ010000074.1 GCA_902772795.1 uncultured Ruminococcus sp.
ACGGTAACTATGGTGACTATGGAAATTACGGTAACTATGGTGACTATGGAAATTACGGTAACTATGGTGACTATGGAAATTACGGTGACTACGGAAATTACGGTAACTATGGCAATTATGGCAATTATGGCAGTTACGGAAATTATGGTGACTATGGCAGTTACGGAAGCTATGGCAGTTATGGTGGCTACGGAAATTACGGTAATTACGGACCTGTTGAACATGGTGAAATGACGGATTATGGAGAAAGAGTTGTCAGGCTGGAAGAAAACAGGGTACAGCAAGATGAAACGGATAATCCTACAGACGGTGTATTGCCTGAGCAGTCAGAAAGTGGACAGACCGACGCAGAAAGTACTGTCAAGGAAGGAAAATCAGCAACGCCGATACCTGAAAATGTTGAAGAAATTCCTGACAACAGTCCTGAACAGAAAAAGGGCAGAAAAAGTCGTTCGAATCGGAAAACGAAAAAAGACAATCAGACAAATTCAGATACGGAAAGTAATTCATAAAAAATTCTCTGAAAAAAGGAATGGTCATTGTTGTTAAGAAGAATCATTAATTTTCTTATTAATATTTTGGCAATATCGGGGACATTGATTGTGATTGTGTTGGTATGTTTTTCGGATATGATTCTGGAAGTCAAAGACACAGGAACAAGTGCCATTTCGTCCAATAAATCTGTCAGTGTGCATTTTGATCCCGATCCCCTGGTTATCAACAACAGCGAAGTGGATTTGATGAAAGGGGTAGAGGCGGTCGATGAAGACGGTATAGATATTACCGATAAGTTGAGTTCATCGGTGGTTAATGAGAATAACAAGAAGTTTGTGGTATACAGTGTGAACGGCAGTAAGTATGACTTGCAGAATTTTAAAAGAGGACTGACGCTCAGAAATTATAAATTACCAAGTATAAAAATCATTAAGTCAAGTTATACCTGCGATATTAACGAAGTTGACGAATATATTAAAACGCTGATAACAGACGGACAGATTTCCGGAGATGACGGATTGGGAAATGATATTTCGTCAGGAATTTATCGTGACAAGACAGCAGTTCAGATAACGAAAGCGGGAAATTATGATGTACCGTTGGTGCTGGAGAACATATTTGGCGATGAAGTAAGAAAAGAAGTCCGTCTTAAAATTACAGGTAAACTTTATACAGTAAAAGTAAAACTGACAACGGAAACAACAACAATCAGGAAAAACAGTCGTTTTTCACCGAATTCTTATATTGCCTCCGCCATTGACAGTGACGGAAATGATATTCTTAACCAGATTATTTACAGAAGTGAAGTCAATCTGAATGTAGAAGGTCGTTATAAAGTCTATTACTATGTGGTAGGTTCGGGAGAGGAAGACCCTATTGCAACATTGACTGTGGTTGTTACGGCTTAAACAAAAGGCAGTTTCACACAACCAATATAATCAACAATTTTTAAACAATCCCCTTATGATAGCTCAGCTATCATAAGGGGATTTTGTATGGAGAATTTATCCGTACGTTAAAGCACGGATAACAGCTATATGACAGCTCAGGAGAAAAAAATTTTTCTACCTGAGCGGTTGGCATGATTTTCTGAAATACGTAAAGATAAAAAAACCTGTAGCTATGACAATGAAAAGTTTCGGTCAAGCCTTTTCAAAGGCTTGTGGGGTCAAGGGGCAAAGCCCCTTGTAGAATGTTTAAGGGCAACGCCCTTAAACACACAAATTATATATTTACAGTGGATAATACATCTCAAGGTTCATAATACTCTATTTTTTATAATAAAAAAATAGAGTGGATTGCGAGACAAAGGTACAGAGAAACATAAAAAAATAAATAAATTATTTTTTTTATTTTACAATTTATTGACAAATAAACCTAAAAAGTGATAAAATAGATACAGTTTAGTTCAGATGTGATGTTGTTTTATTTGTTAAAAATATCACCAATATATTCGGATTACGTTCGTTAAAAGAAAAATTGATGTTATTCGTCGGGAAAATAAGCATTCTGTCAGTTTATGGTAAAAAGTTATTTTTTTCGACTATAGTGTATTTAAATCAGTATGATAAGTGCAATGCACTTAGATATAATTTTTAAGGGAGGATTCTAAAATGACGAAATCCAGAATAAGCCAGAAGAAATTTTTATGTCGTATGATATCGTTAATTGCGTTAGTAAGTTTGTTATTTTCGGTAGCGGTTACTACGGCATCAGCAGAAACGAACGAGGCAGTGAACAAGGTAAAAGACAGTTTGTTGCAGGTAAGACTTGTGTACAAAGAAGATCCAACTTCACTTGATGAAGGGGTTATTTTACAAGGTGGTACAGGCATTCTGTTCAACAACAACAAAGTTTTGACCTGTAAACATGTAGTAACCATTGAAAAAGATTCAGAGGTTGACAAGTATCTCAAATCGCAGTACGGTGACAAATATAAAAAGGAAAATATCCGTATTCAGGTAATAGTTTCCAATGACTTGAGTCGTACTGCAACCATTGAACGTCATAGTAGTGAAATGGATTTTGCTGTACTGAATCTTGATGGTGTTGTTAATAAAAGGGAAATTGCCAAACTTGGTGACAGCAGTAAAATTTCCTCAACAGATGAAGTTTATGCATTAGGATTTCCGCAGGCAGTTGTAGAACTGAACAACAAAGCAACTTACCGTCCTGAAGATGTTGTTGTTACTAACGGTAGAGTTTCCAGTGTAAAGAACGAAGAAAATATCAACTATATTGTACATAACGCTAAACTTTCAGATGGAAATTCAGGCGGACCTTTGGTTGATGCTGATGGCAATATTATCGGTATTAACCGTGGTCAGAATGCAAGAGATGACGGTTATTTCTATTCTGTGAGTATCAATCAGATAAAAGACAGATTTGATGAGTTTGGAATTGAGTATACTCCGGGAAATTCAGTAGGAGTCCTCACTACGGAACCTGCCAGTGAATCGAATAATGCACAAGAGTCTACCAGTGCTCCGGAACTTCAGACACAGGCACCTACTGTTATGGCACAGATAGAAACACCGACCAGCTCTCCTGCTGAAGACGAAGAACCGGCAGAAGAATCTGCATCGAAATCCGACACAACACTTATCATTATTATTGCTATTGTTGTCTTGGTAATCATCATTGTTATTATTGTCATCGTTATTCTTGTTGGCGGTAAGAAAAACAATAACGGTGGTGGAAATACAATTCCTACAGTACAGCCTCCAGTGAATAATAATTTCTCTGCGATGGGAGGAATGAACAAACCTCAGCCTCCTCAGAATATGAATATGCCTCCTCAGAACATAAATAATATGCCTCCTCAGGTAATGGGTATGAGAGGTTCAAATGCAGCCGCTCCGACAGTCGTCAGCATGGACGGTGCCGGTGAAACCAGTGTATTGAATGACGGTGCCGGTGAAACCACAGTTCTTGGATTCCAGTCAGGGCCGATATTACTCAGAGTGAAAAACAATGAGAAAATCAATATCAACAAACCGGAATTCACCATAGGCAGAGAGAGAAGAAAAGTGGATTATTGTATATCCGACAACAATTCTGTCAGCCGTGTTCATACCAGAATCAAGGCACGTTCAGGCAGATATTATATTGCAGATCTGGGTTCAGCAAACTGCACTTACGTAAACGGAAATAAGCTTAGTCCCAATCAGGAAGTAGAACTTCATAAAGGTGATAAAGTTAAAGTGTCCGACGAAGAATTTGAATTCTTAGGTTGAGTATAAATTCAGGTATTTTAATTATGAAATTTTTAACAGCAGTACATACCGATGTAGGTATTAGAAAGAAGACAAATCAGGATTCAGCATTGATAATGGAAGCTGAATGTGAACTGGGAAATATTTTACTGACTGTTATATGTGATGGCATGGGCGGCCTTTCTAAAGGGGAGGTTGCCAGTGCCGCCGTCATTCATTCATTTGTAGACTGGTTTGAAAATCAACTTCCCGTGATTTTAGCAGATAACATCAGTGATGATGTCATCTTCAGATCATGGGAAGATGTCGTTGTACAAATGAACAGTAAAGTTTCCCGTTATGGTGAGCAATCCGGAATCAGTCTGGGAACGACGGTGGTTGCATTTCTTCTGATTGGTAACCGGTACTACATTATCAATATAGGAGATTCCAGAGTATACTGTATACAGGACAAAGTATATCAGCTGACCAAAGATCAGACATACGTTCAGAGAGAAATAGACGAAGGAAGAATGACTTATGAGCAGGCGATGACGAGTCCGCAAAGAAATGTTTTGTTACAGTGTGTGGGTGCGAGCCGTTATATAGAACCGGCATATTATTCAGGAGAAGTAAGCAGTACACAGGTATATATGTTGTGTTCTGATGGTTTCAGGCATCTGATAACGGAAAAAGAGTTTTATGAATACTTGAATCCGTATGTTCTTGTCGATGAACAGAATATGACACAAATGGCTCAATATCTGACAGAACTCAATAAATACAGAAAAGAAGTAGACAATATCACTGTTGTATTGGTTAAAGTACAATAATAAAAGAGAACAGCATGATTTTCTTGTTGTATCGTGAGGAATACGGGATACAGCAAGAATTGTTCTTTATATATTCATTCGGAAAAATCATTAGCAAGAAAACAGATGAAGTGAAGGAAAGACAAGATTATTTATTATCATACTTATGTTGATGGTAAGATAAAAAGCCTGTTTTTTCTGCACTTTGGAGAATGAAAAAATGAATTGAGAGTGATACAATGATTGAGATAGGCTCTATTGTTGACGGGAAATATAAGATACTCCATGAAATCGGTCGTGGGGGCATGAGTGTTGTTTATCTTGCAATGAATGAACGTGCAAATAAACAGTGGGCAATCAAAGAACTCAATAAGAACGGTATACAGAATTATGAAACCGTAAAGCAGAATCTTATTGTAGAAACGGATATGCTGAAAAAATTCAATCATCCCAACTTACCAAGTATTATAGATGTTATTGATAACGGAGATACCTTTCTGATTGTTATGGACTATATAGAAGGTATTTCATTAAAAGAAGCACTAAAAAGAAACGGAGCACAAAGGCAGGAAGATGTTATCGAATGGGCGAAGCAGTTGTGTGATGTTTTAGGCTATCTGCATTCCCGAAAACCACCGATTATTTATCGTGATATGAAACCGTCGAATGTTATGTTGAAACCTGACGGAAATGTCATGTTGATAGATTTCGGTACAGCAAGAGAATTTAAAGAAAGCAAAGTGGAAGATACAACCTGTCTGGGAACGATAGGTTATGCAGCACCGGAACAATTCGGAGGTCAGGGACAGACCGATCCAAGAACAGATATTTACTGTCTTGGGGCAACGATGTATCATCTGGTAACGGGTCATGACCCGTCAGCATCGCCGTATGAAATGTATCCTATTCGTCAGTGGGATCCAAAACTTTCTTCAGGTTTTGAAGAAATTATATTAAAGTGTACGCAAAAAAACCCGAATGACAGATATCAGTCATGTGCAGAACTTCTTTATGCACTTGACCACTATACCGACCTCGACAAAGAAAATAAAAAAGTACAGACACTTAAATGGAATACCTTTTTATCGGTTTCCATTCTTACGGTTGTCATGTTGGTGTTGACAATTATTTTCAGGATAGCACTTAGTACACAAAAGGCGAATACCTATGACAATTTAATACAAAAAGCAGTGGAATATGAAGGCGGAAGTGATTCTGCTACATTGCGAGGAAAAGCCAGTCTGTACAGGAAAGCGATAGATACAGACCCGTCCCGACCGGAAGCATATCTGAACCTGATGAAATATTGTGTAGGTTATGACACTCCTGAAAGTTATAAAAAGTATGGTCATGGTTATGCGGAAATGATTGAAAATCTGGCAGAACCCAGTCCGGAGGGTACAAAGACAAATCTCAGTATTGAAGAAAGAGAAATTATTGCCGATGTCATTAATGAATATGGCAGTGAATTGAAAAAAGAACATCCGGATTGTTATATGGATCTGTTAGTCTATCACTTTGCCCAGAAGTTGTTTTTTGACTATAGTGGAAAAGTGGGAGATTCGGGAAACAGAAGTGGAAAGATAGCTGCGGGAAAATATTATGCAGAAGTTGCTGACAAAGAAACAGGTAGTCCCACGAAGTTATATCAAAGAAGGGCGAAAGTCATGGAAACTTTTTCCAAAAACCATCAGAATCCACCTTCGTCAGGAACCATGGATGCGACAGGAGAAATTCAGGGAGGATTTTTGAAATATTGGGATGACCTGATGGCATTTTCTGATTCTGAAGAGATAAAAGAAGAAACTATCAAAGCGCAGTTGATGATTTATCGCTTTACTTTAAGTGATATGTATACCTATGTAAAAGAGTTTGCGGTGGCAAAAGTACCAAAGCAGGAAATGGTAGATAAATTACAGGAAATCTATAATTCTGCCAAAGTACTGTATGAGGAACAGAAAGATGAAGGAGAAATAAAACGTTTGTGGGAAAATATAGAGCAGAAATATGATGCTTTAGGTGGTAAACAAGGATCCAATACGGGCGGAATATTTGATGCTTACAACAGAGTGGAACATCCGGAAATATACGCAGACGAATAAAATTAAGGAAGTGAATTTATGGAAAATACCATATCTTTGTTGCAAATCTGTTTCAGTATTTGTCTGGCACTTACAGTTGTGTTTTTTATCATTTCCGTTGTTTTGTTTTTTGTCTTTGATATCAGGCTGATATTCAACATCAGAACGGGAAGAGCCAAAAGAAAGACGGTTCAGGAAATGCAGGAGGCCAACAGCAGGACAGGTCGGTTGAGGATTGACGGCAGAACACAAACGTCACAGTTGAAAAAGGGCGACAAACGACGTAAAAACCAGCCGTTGATTCAACCGCCAAATAAAAATAATACCTATACAGGTGATGAAAATCATTATAATGATTTTCATCAAGCAACACCTGATGATTATCACGAATCCAGTACAGTAGAATTGGTAAGTGAAACATCTGTACTGGATAAACCTTATTACAGTAATGACAACGTAGTGGCAGATAGTCCGAGAATAAAATTTACCATTACCAAAAAGCTTGTTATTGTTCATACCAATGAAATCATAGGGTGATTTTACTGGTGTTCTCAAATACAGAACGCTGAACAGAAGGGAGGGAAAGTATTAGTGAAGCAACTGAAAAACATGATGGGAATAATTATTGCCTGTTTGTTTGTTTCGTCATTTTCCATTTTTCTTGTTTTTGCGGGAGATTATCAAGGAGAACTTATCAATAAGATATGTGCTTATGCTATGGGAATAGCATTTTGGCTTGGTCTTTTGGTAGGATACGCTGTTTTTATTGTATTCAATAAAAAGAGAAAACAGGATACGGATACGAAGATGAAACAACGACCGGGTATTGTCTGTTTCTTTTCGAACAGATATGCTACGTTTTTTGATGTTTTACTGGCAATATCGTTGATTGTAACGATAGTATGTTTAATTGTTCCGTCGTATGAGGTGATTATGATAACCGCATTGTCATTGTGTTTGTTTTCATTTCATATGCATAGTATACTTAACGGAATTAATTTTAAATATTTAACTGAAGTACAGAAAGAGAGGTAGTGTGTGGTATGAAATTTTCTTCTTTGCGTAGAAAGACAGTTTCCTTGATTTTAACAGGACTGATGCTTGTCAGTTCTGTTCCGGCAGGAGTTTATGCGACAGATGAAACATCAACAGAGAAAACAACGACTGTTGAAGAAACAACGGAAACAAAATCTGTTACAGAACCGATGACAGAAACTAACACAGAAAAGTCAAAAGACAATAGTGAAGGTGGGGCAGAAAATCAAGAAAGCAGTGCTTTTCAGGACTTAGTATATCAACAGAAAGCTCTTTGTAGAGATGAGAATGGGAAAGCTAAGTTGGATGACAAAGGCAATAAAGTGTATGAATTTGTTAATCTTGCGTACAATACAAATATTAGTGGATTTTTTTCTTCATCAACAGTAAGGGTTAAGATTCCGTTGAGTGAAACTGTCAGTACAGTTAAGTTCATCGAAGTAACGGAAAAAAAAGATAAAGATACGGCAACAGAAAAGAAACAAACACTGTATACAGAAGGTAGAGATTATTATTTTGAAATCACGGAAAATGTCAATAGTATTGTTTATAGTATAAAAATTGAGTATGTTGATACAGAAGGAAATTATCAAAATGAGCAACGTGAAACATCTCCTATATCGACAAATATCACTGCTCCGGAAAAGATAGAATATGTGAAAACACAAAGTAAGCAACCTTATCAAAATCAAAAACAAGTATGGACAAATGAAGATGTTCAGGTTAAGTTTAAGGTCAGAAATCTTCGTCAAAATCAAGTAGTCAAGTATGCAAAAATTATACAGGAAAACAACAAAAGGAAAGCTGACTGGGAAAATGCTGAAATATTGAAAAAAGATGGAGAAAGCTATTATTCATTTTTGGCAGATGACAAATTACCAAGTGACTATAAAGTTGGTATTTTCACGGTAAAGGAAACAACCGATGAAGGTGTTATCCGAACAAGCAGAAGTCCGTTGATAAATTCTACGTTTGAAACAGGACTTATCTGTATTGACAAGATTGAACCCAAAATGAAAAAAATAACTTTTCAAATACTCAATACGTCCAAAATTCTGAATTTTCTGACGTTCGGACTTTATTCCAATAATGCTGTTCGTGTAACAGCAGAAGCAGATGATGAAGGTGATGTCAGTTCTCAGATAGAAAAGATTGTGCTTTACAATGAGGATACAGAAATTGCTACATTAAACCAAAAAAATTCATGGCGGTGTACACTGAAAGAAAAAGGTGTTTATCGTTTATCAGCGGTAGCATTTGACACGGCAGGAAATTCCTCGCAAAAGGTTGAGGTGAAAAACCTTGATTTTGATTCAGATGTACAGGTAGATTCTGATAATTTTGAAATTGTTGTTGACAATGAGCCTAAGAGTAAGCAACAGAAAAATGAAGATGTTCAAATATCTGTGGTTACCACAGATAATACAGAAGTTGCATCTATCGGCAAATGGTATACCGGAGAAGATCTCAGATTTTATGTTAAACTGAAAGATGAAGTGTCCGGTATTGCCTCTGTAGAGATTAATCTGAACGGGAAGACTGTTAGTGACGAAATTTCCAAGTTGAATGTTAAAAGTGAAATTACAGGAAAAGTACCTAGCGAATATAAGTCGTCTGATGCAGAAGAAAAAAAATCAAAGTCTGATGCAGAAGAGAGAGAAAAATCAAAGTTAAAAGAATATCCACCATTTACAACAGATGTTCTGAATGAAGGTTCGAATAAAATAGAGGTTACGGTGTTAAATAACAGTAAAATAAAAACCGTTGTTGATAAAACAGTTTTTATAGACAGATTGCCACCCGTCATTACAAACCTTTCTTATGTTTCTCTTGACAGTGATGGAAATGAAACAACGGTTATTAAACCCGATACCAAAAATTCAGAGTTGTTAGCGTGGAAAAATAACGCAGTAAGAGTAAAGTTTAAAGTTTCTGATAAAGGCAGTGGAGTCAAAGAGGTTGTCTACAGTTTTGATGATAAGGACAAGAAATCGTTGAAGCCGAATGAAAATGGCTGGTACTTTTTTGATGTACTTCCTGAGAATGAAACGAGTATACAGCGTTCTTTCCAGATAACCGCTACAGATAACGTAGGTATCTCTTCGGATGTTACGACAACGAAGACCGTCAGAATTGACCAAAGAACAAAAAGTCTGATGGATATAACATATACGAGTCTGACAGACAATTCAGAGATTGCCGTAGCAGATGATGGTACGGCATGGACAAATAGTGACGTAAGGGTAAAATTCAAAGTGAAGAATGGGGATACCATCAGCACAGTGAAATATAAGAATGATTCAGGAAAAGATATCGTTGCCAAGACTGACGAAGAAGGATATTATTACTTTGATGTCAGCGGTAGTGATGATACCGTATACCGGAAATCTTATCCTGTTGTCATTACCGATGAAAGTGGAACATCATATAGTGACAGTACGAAAGAATTCAAGATAGACAAACAAGCCCCTCAGATAACAAAATTTATATTTTCCAAGAGTGACGATTACAAAGAAACGCTTCTGAACTTACTTACTTTCGGATTATTTGCCGAAAAAGGAGTAACGGTAACGATAGAAGCAACTGACGGTATAGGTTCAGGAATAAAAGAACTTCATGTTATTGACGCTAATAACAATTTCAAGGATGCAAAGGGAAATCCGACAGAACTTGTTCTTACCGCAGATGAATCAGGTGAGTGGAAATTTACTTTAGATGAAACAGCTTCTTACAAATTATCAGCTTATGCAGTGGATAATGTGGGGAATAACGAAGATGGTACACAGACAAGTAAGCTTGCAGAAGCCGATTTTTCAGAAGCAATGGATAGTGCTGTCAATGGTGAAGCATTTGAAGTTGTTGTGAGCAATACAGAAAGCGAAATTTCTTTCAGTAATAAAGGAAAAGCAGTCAAAGAAATTCCTATCCAAGAAAATACCAATACGAAAAAAATAGTCAGAAAAGGTTTATATTCAGGTGATGTAACATTCAATGTTACCGCACAAGATGATTTGTCAGGTATCCATCAGTCAAAGGTTATGCTTAATGGCACCGATGTAACGGAGTATTGCCAACAGAGTATTACCAGAGCAAAAAGTGATAAAGCTATTCCGTTAGAGAATTCTACACAGCCATATGAC
>CACYBZ010000075.1 GCA_902772795.1 uncultured Ruminococcus sp.
ACGGTTTGTTCCGCTGTCCGTTATCCGCTTACGACTTTTGTTCCAGCAGGTCATTGAGTGTTTTGCTGTAAAAGAAATCGTGTACCATGGCATTATATTCTTCCCACATCGGCAAAGTACGGCACTCATGTTTTCTGGGACATTCCACCGTCTTACCCGACAGACACGCAACTGATGACAGTGTACCTTCCATGAGTTCCAGTATTTCCCCCACAGGATATTCTGTCGGTTTGCGACAGAGTTTATAGCCACCGCCTTTTCCGCTTGCTCCCACTAACAGACCGCCCGAAACCATATCCTTGACAATAATTTCCAGATATTTTTTCGACAAACCTTGCCGTAAAGCGATATCTTTCAGCGGAATATAATTACCGTTGTCATTTTCAGCCAGGTCAATCATTACTCTGATAGCATATCTTCCTTTTGTGGATATCATCATAAAACCACCTTTCTGTTTGATTTACCTATTATACCCCAAGGCAGATAGGTAAATCAAGCAAAAAATTTTCTTTTTACCTATTGACTTTGTAGGTTAATAGGTCTATAATACAGAACATGGCAAACGAAAGGAGTTTTTCACTTTGATATATGCAGACAATGCCGCCACGACAAAAATGAGTGAAGCGGCACTTCATACAATGATTTCCGTTATCAATGAAAATTATGGCAATCCCTCCAGTCTTTACCACTTCGGACAGAAAGCCAAAGAACTGCTGGAAAAAGCCAGAACGGATATTGCACAAATCATCAACGCTGAACCCAGAGAAATTATTTTCACTTCGGGAGGAAGTGAATCTGACAATCAGGCAATACTGTCTGTGGCGGAAATCGGTCGGAAAAGCGGTAAGAAACACATTATTTCCTCTGCTTTTGAACATCATGCCGTTCTGCACACACTCAGGAAACTGGAAAAAGACGGTTTCACCGTCACCCTGCTGGACGTTCACGCAGACGGACTGATACGTCCCGAAGAAGTTGAAAACGCTATCCGTGAAGATACCTGTCTGGTGACAATCATGTACGCCAACAACGAAATCGGTACAATACAGCCCATTGCCGAAATCGGGGCAATATGCCGAAAACACAATGTGCCGTTCCACACCGATGCAGTGCAGGCAATCGGACACTTGCCGATTGATGTCAAAGCACAGAATATTGATTTGCTTTCCGCATCGGCACACAAGTTTCACGGCCCTAAAGGGACAGGCTTTCTTTATGTCAGAAAAGGAATTCCGCTGACCAATCTCATTGAGGGCGGTGCTCAGGAACGTGGCAAACGGGCAGGAACAGAAAACGTTCCCGCAATTGTCGCAACGGCAACGGCACTGCGTGAGGCAACAGAAACAATGGACAAGACCGCTGTCATGCTCACCAGGAAAAGAAACCGTCTGATAGAGGGACTGAAAGAAATTCCCCATTCGTCACTTAACGGCGACGCAGAAAGACGACTGCCTTCCAATGTCAGTTTCTGTTTTGAGGGAATCGAGGGAGAAGCCTTGTTGCTGTTGCTTGACCAGAAAGGTATTATGGCATCATCGGGAAGTGCCTGCACGTCGGGAGCACTTGACCCCAGTCATGTTCTGCTGGCTATCGGACGGGTGCACGATGTGGCACACGGTTCGCTGAGATTGAGTATCGGAGAAGATATCACTGATGACGATGTAGAAGAAATCATTCGCATTGTCAAAGAGGTAGTGACGTATCTGAGAAGTTTCTCTCCTATCTGGCGTGATTTGGTATCGGGCAAAAAACAATTTATTCTATAAAAAAATAACGGAGGGTTTCATCATGGCTTTATACAGTGAAAAGGTAATGGATCATTTTCTCAATCCCCGCAATGTCGGCGTTATAGAGGACGCTGACGGCATAGGTGAAGTAGGCAATGCCAAGTGTGGCGATATCATGAAAATATACCTGAAAATTGATGATGATGTGATTACAGATGTCAAATTTGAAACATTCGGTTGCGGAAGTGCGATTGCTTCGAGTTCCATGGCGACGGAATTAATCAAAGGAAAACCTGTTTCACAGGCAAAGGAACTGACAAACAAAGCTGTCGCAGAGGCTCTGGACGGATTGCCTGCCTATAAAATGCACTGTTCGGTGCTGGCTGAAGAAGCCATTCGCTCTGCACTGGAAGATTACGAAACAAGAAAACAAGCATAACAGTCAGCCTTTCATTCTGCTGTCAAAGCAGCGAAAAGGTATGGGTATCTGAAAAAAATGTTGCCTGAATACCGTTCTGCGGTAATTCAGGCAACATTTTTATGCTTAGGAAATTCATCGGATAAACAATTACTCATCATAGTTATTCAATGAACCGTATTGTTCAATCCATATATATTTTCTCCAGTTATTTTCGCTAAGATAGATTCTGGCAACAACATAAAGACGTTTTCGGCATTCTTCATGGCTCATAACAAACCGATAGGTTGTTTCGTCCAGACATTTTTTTAAAAACAACCTTGCTTCTTCTTTATACTTTCCCGGAGTGTAATAGTGGTTACTGAAAGTATCAGACAGATTTTCCTTTTCTTGTTCCATTACTCTTGACTGTTCCATTATTCATCTCCTTAGTATTGTTGATACGTTCCACATAAGCTTCCGTCAGACTCGCCCATGTATAGGCACTCATATATTCTCCGTGATAGGCGTTAATCATTTCAATATCCCCCTCAAAAAAGCGATACAGGTCACAGCTGACTTTTTCGGGACAGATACGCAATGTTCCTCTTTTCATTTCGACAATCTCGCTGATACCGTTGGCAAGAAGTGTATCACGCAGACTACGGATTATTACGTCCAGTTGTTTCTGCATCTTACGGTCATAGAGTCCGTCAGGCCACAGTACAGCGAAAGCAGTGGCTCGGGTGACAGTTGCTCCCTGTCTGTCTACCAGATAGGCAAGGAGTTCTTTTGCTTTGGTACGCTGAAAACTGACAGGTTGCCCGTCAATGAGCAAATCAAAATCCCCGAACGTCCGTATGACAACATGCGAATTTGTGTCAGATGTGTGTTTATCTGAAAGTGCATAATCAATTTCTGTAAGAAGTCTTTCACGGCTGACAGGCTTGAGAATGTATCCCGATGTATGCAGTTTAAAGGCATCTACGGCATACTGAGCAAATCCCGTCAGAAAAATAACAGCGGTATGGGGACAGATTTCCTTGATTTTCATTGCCAGCGAGAGTCCGTCCATATCGGGCATATTGATATCCAGCAACGCAATATCTGCCGTATGAACGGCAAGCCAGTCCAGAGCGTCCTTTGCCCGTGTGAACCCCTCTACCTCAGGGTGATACGGAAGTTCCTGACAAAGGGAAACGGTCAGACCGAGTACCAGTTCTTCATCATCTACACAGAGAATAGTCATGATTTTTCCTCCTGTTTCCACGCAAGTCCGAGTGTTTAAGGGCGTTGCCCTTAAAAATCCTATCAGGGGCTTTGCCCCTGAACCCCACAAGCCTTTAAAAAGGCTTGACCGAAATTTTAGTTTTGCTTATCTGAACTTACGCCATGTTGTTCTTTTGGTTGAATGGTATGATACGGCGGTCTACTGCTGTGAAAGCGGAAGGCGAATCGTTACTGTTGTACCTTCATTCAAGCGACTTTCGATAGTCACTGTGCCACCGCACATTTTTTCTATTCTTTCCCTGACGTTTTTGATACCGATATGTGTTTCATTAGGATTGCTCTCCGACTGCGTATCAAAGCCTTTGCCGTTATCACAAATGATGATTTCATGAAAGCCGTTGTTGTTCTGTGTCGTTACCAGAACATGACCGTTTTCCCGAATACGTACACCATGCCGTATTGCATTTTCCACCAACGGCTGTACCGTCAGAGCAGGCAACAGAAAATCTTCGTCACGGATATCATATTCCACATGAATTTTCGGAAAACGTATCATTTCAATTTCGGCATAGATTTTTGTATGTTCCAGTTCCCGTCCGATAGAAATCAGGTTAGGCTGGTCGAGAGAATCAATATTCTGCCTTAGATATGTACCGAATTTTTCTGTGGTATAAAATGCTTTTTCAGGGTCAACACGGCACAATGCCTGAATCGTTGACAACGTATTGTACAGAAAATGTGGCTGAATCTGCGACATCATAATCTGAATACGTTGTTCTGCCATCAATGCCTGTTCATGTTCCCGTACAAACTGCAGGTGAAACCAGATGTAGTAAAACACATTGCTGCTTACCGTTGCGATTGTCAGAAACGTTACAGGATAATTTCTATAGTCTACCACAGAATCCCAGACGACTGAGGCAATAATCAGAAATACATTGAAAATCGGAATCCATGCCTCTGCTTTTTTCATTCCTCCAAATTCCCTGATAGTCAGATAGGTAAGGTAAAACAGCAGAATACCGCTGACAATATGACAACTATACCCCAGTATACCACGCCGAAAATAATTATTTTCATCAATCGAAAAACATATGTCCGAAACAAGTGCCGTCATATAGATTACTGCATTGACGATGACAAGCCCCCACATAAATTTTTCCTTACGTTCTTTACTGACAACATAACAAAGCAGAACCAGAATCAATGGTCGGACGGAATAGCCGTAAATGGCGACAACAATTCTTGCCAACAGATTTGTCCCCTCGGAATCCATAAGATGTCCCGTATAATCCCGCACAATAAGACTGAATATTAATACTACAATAATCATCATAAATTTTTTGTGTTCCCTGCTGATGTAGGAATCAACCATGACAGCAAAAGTAAAACCTATCAGTTGTAAAAATAAAGGTGTAAGTAAAATTACATCACTTATCATTGAAATTATCACCTTTCTTCGCTATTCCGTCACTGTGAGTAATAACCAACCATAAAATTTCGGTCAAGCCTTTTTAAAGGCTTGTGGGGTTCAGAGGCAAAGCCCCTGATGGGATTTTCAAGGGCAACACCCTTAAATATTATATTTTAACGTACCGAAAATAGCAATAGTCAATATCACTGTTTTCTGACAGTCAGATATCATTAACCACAAAAGCGTACACTATCAGACTGACGTTTTCCGATAGTGTACGCTTGACTTGTTATCTGCCTGTGGCATAAACCGATAATACCATTCACCTGAATCAACATACCTGATTACAGTATCGTTTTTCCCACTGTCTGGCAATCCTTTGCGGTGTTCATTAATAACATATACATCTGTACTGTTTTCCAAAAACAAGAACACAAAACGGTACACCTGTATGTGTCGCTGATACCGATTGATTCGGGCGAACAAAAAAACAATCGATATCAACATAAAAATCAGTAAATGAAATTTTCCAATGACAAATTCGTCAGAACAGTTTTATCACCGTTCCGAATTCATTTCTCCGGAAAAATACTGATACAACCGCTAAAAAAATTTCCGATATCTTTTTTCATATTTTCCTCAACATACCTTCCATGACACAACCATCATTTTCCGTTAATAGCTTAATGGTGAGTCATATCGTAAAGGATTGTCTGCTTCTGAACAGAACAACCCTCGTTACGGTTCATGTCACCGCAACTTCTGTCCTATCAGACAATCTTCCAACGCTACTAAAAAAGAAAGGACAGTTTTTTCTTCCATTTCATCAAATGGGCACCAGTCAGGAATTTTCATAGTGAAATTTTCCTGATTTCCGTTCTGGCTTCTGCTACATTTTTTAGGTCATCTTTATGATACAGAATATTTTCCGTTATCAATACCTGCTGACTTCGGAACAGATTTTATCATTGTCTGTTGTACACATCAGTACAGTTAAGTGACCACTATCTGTTTTTTCCCTTATACAGTTTCATGCCGCCTTTATTCAATCCGCTTCTTCATCGTTACTCCCTACATGACAAATCACAACGAATTTTATTGACTATCGATAATCAGCCATTAGTATGATTCTGTATACATTTCTCACTATAAATACTTGTAGCAACACATCTTACCGTCAGTTCGCCCGAAAACCTCAAAATTAAACCTTTCCACCTCCCTCCTGTCAATTTGTGTCCATTCCACTACTAATTGGTAATGCAGTTGTTTTTTTGTTGTCAGCCATATTACCAAACGACAATACTATAAGCAATTTATAGAGATTACTGTCTTTCTATAAACTGTCTGTCCACAGACTAACATACCCTGTCCAACAAATGTCCAACAAAATCAAAGAATTTTAGGGATAATCCAAAAATTCTATTTAATGCACAAAATATAATTTATTTTAAAAATAATTTTATATAAAGTCATATATTTTACAGATAATTTGTTTCACACACTACTTTTAAAAATCAACTTTATTTACAAATTTTCAAATCATTTTCACTATCTGAAAAAATTCTGATTAACAAACAGTTTTTTCTGCTGACTTTTGGTACTATAACCAAACAAAAAAACAACACACAGAAATATTTCCGCATGTTGTTTTTATTTACTGATATGCTGCTTATGTTCTGACTTTCTGTGTTTTCACTTTTCTGACAATAAAGAACACCGTTAGCAACAAAACAATGACGATAATCACGGCACAGATTATCACAAAATAATTGTTCTGACTGAAAGTAAACTCTACACGTTCATATGTCGGTGAATTTTCCTTATTCTGAGCACGCAACTCCAATGTTACCACATTACCATCTGAAGGCTTTTCAATC
>CACYBZ010000076.1 GCA_902772795.1 uncultured Ruminococcus sp.
AAAAGAAGTAGAAGTTCAGAATCAGGTGGGTTTGCATGCTCGTCCTGCGACATTCTTCATTCAGAAAGCCAATGAATTCAAGTCTACCATCTGGGTAGAAAAAGACGAAAGAAGAGTCAATGCAAAAAGTTTGTTAGGTGTACTTTCTCTTGGTATCGTTGGCGGTACGATAATCAAGATTATTGCTGATGGTGCCGATGAATCACTGGCTGTAGACAGCCTTGTCGCACTGATTGAGTCCGGATTTGCTGACTGATAACAGAATTCCTATTGATGATTGACAAAAACTCTCCCGAATTCGGGAGAGTTTTTTTACTTAATATCCTTTTGTCAACATACTTAAAATCAGACGGTTCATTATCACCACTGACACACTTCCGCATAATATACCCAGAAACAGTCCGCATATGACATCTGTCAGATAATGTACTCTCAGATAGATTCTGGAAAAACCGATGAGTATCGCCAGAAGAAGAATACCTACCCATGTTCTGGTATTACAACGGAAAAACGCTACTGCAAACACCGAAAACGACGAAGCGGTATGTCCTGAGGGAAACGAATAATAACCCGGTCGTCTGGTGAGCAGGTCGCTGTATTCCAGCTTATGACAGGGTCGTATCCGTCCGACAGCGTGTTTGATAATGCCCTCTCCCACGGCAGTAGTAAGACCGACGGCAACAATAAAATTGACTCCTGTTACCATGGTTTCTTCCTGTAAAAGAAACGGTATGCATATCACAATCCATACTGCTCCCTTTGAGCCGAGCAAAGAAAAAATAATCATCAGTTTATTGAGTACAGGCGTATGCAGACGACCTATCCAATCCAGTACAAAGTCATCTGTTTCCTGAATACGTTTCAGCATAATTATCGCCCCGTTTATTATTCCATAACCGTATCGGTAATCCGTTCTGATGTGAGAAATTCCACACTGCGTTCAATGGCATCTCTGGAATTTCCCCAGTCCTGCCCGCTGGCACGGTAATCGAACATACTGCAAAAATGAGAAACATCTGCTTTAAGCGTTGCCAGATAGCCTCCTGCCAGTTTTGCGGTTGCCTGATAGAATTCCGATACATTTTTTGAACTTATACCACCTTTGCCTGTGCAGGCTTTAATCAGCATGGTATAGTGTTTCATACAGAGAAACTGCTGTTCGGCATACAGTCTGCGGAACTCAGGTTCTTTTTCCCACGTCATGAAGATACTTTCCATCAGATGTTGCATACCCCATTTCATTTTGTTGCAGACGTAGCAACTTTCCTGTAGTTCTTCCAGTTTGGCGATTTTCTTTTTGTCGGGTTTGCCCTTGACGTTTTCGGGAATCAGTTCTTTCATGATTTTTTCCAGATGTGTTTCCAGAATGAGAGCATTCGGCAGACGTTTTCCCATATGTACCATCATGTAAAAATGACGGTAACAGAATCCCATATTGTTGGTATCTATTCGTATATCAGGTTCCATCATCGCCGCACCCGTGATATAGACGATGGAATTCTGTTCGAGCATTGCCTCCATACGGCACATCGGACAACCGCATTTCGGGGCAAAGACATCATTGATGGGAATTGTACAAAGATTTTCTTTCACTGACTTTCACTTCCTTTGGTTATTGTTTTTTCTTTTTTTGAACTTTCTCCTGATAAAGTACCATACACCCATATCCAGTAAATCATAACTGAAAAACTCATAGGCATTTACGGCTTTACTGCCGAATCTTTTCAGAAAACGATAGATTTTCGGATTTCGCAATGCCCGTTTGAATTTTGTTTCCTTACCGATTTTAAAATCTGTCTTGTTATCCAGCCATGAGTGCATCGCATAATGTTTCATCATCTGTCCGTATTCATGCATACCTAGGAAACAGGTATCATCAATCACCTGTGTCTGATTGTTCCAGACCAGTGACGGATAATATTGTTCCAGAACGGGCATATTCAACGTGGTATTAATCTGTGTCCAACCGCCCTGAAAACAGATATCCTGATAACAGGACAAAAAGTCATGCAGAATCGGCGTATTTTTCTCACAGCCGTAAAACAGTCCCGTATTGATACGTCTTTCCGTTTCAAAAGCGAACACATTCTGATACTGACAATATCGGTCAAATATACCTTTCTGTAAGATTTCGACATCGGTATCCAGATAGAAACCGCCGTACTTCACCAGTGCTTCCAATCTGGCAACGTCAGACACAAAAGCCCATTTTTTCTGTTCGTAAGCCTGTCTGGTAAATGTGTAGGAACTGACATCAAAATTGGTTTCATTCCATTCTTTGATTTCGTAGTCAGGACAGTTTTCTTTCCAGCTTGCGATACACTTTTTGATAATATCGCTTTTTTCTCCTTTGCCGAACCAGCAATAATGAATAATTTTAGGTATCACGTTTTTAAACCTTTCTATAAACAGATGTTGATGTTTTCAGGGGAAAATATACCGCCAATAACAATATCATTGTAGCATAAAATCCCGAAATATGATATATTATTTTCGGATAATTTTAAAATTTATTTCGGAGAGGTTCATCATGCCAACGACAGAGGAAAACAAAACCATACAGATAAAGAATGTCACGTCTTTCGACCTGACGCAGACTTTGGAATGCGGACAATGTTTCCGCTGGCAGAAAACAGGTGAAAAAACCTATTGCGGTACAGCTTACGGAAAAAGTCTGACAGTCCGTCAGGATAATAACGTTCTGACATTTTGCTGTTCAAGACAGGACTTTGACGATATATGGTATAACTATTTCGACCTGAAAACAGATTATGACCGTATCGGAAAAGAAATTGCTGAAATCAGTCCATTAATGAAAGAGATTCAACAGTTTTCGCAGGGGATAAGAATTCTGCAACAGGACAGCTGGGAAACATTATGTTCATTTATTCTTTCGCAGAATAACAACATTCCGAGGATAAAAGGAATCGTACAAAGACTCTGCGAAAATTTCGGTGAAAGAATTGCTGACGGTAATTATACATTTCCCAGTGCGGAAACATTATGTCAATATACGGTTGATGACTTTGCCGTTTTACGCAGTGGATTTCGGGCAAGATATATTGTTGACGCTTCGCAGAAAGTAGCCTGCGGTGAAATTGACTTGCAGAAAATCCGTCAGATGTCTGTTGATACTGCACGGGCGGAACTGATGAAAATCAAAGGAGTAGGCAAAAAGGTAGCCGACTGTACCATGCTTTACGGTATGGGAAAAACAGAATGTTTTCCTGTTGATGTGTGGATAAAAAAAGCAATGGCTACACTTCTTCCTGCTGTTTCCCCTGAATGTTTCGGAGAAAATGCAGGTATTGCCCAGCAATATATTTATTATTACAGTCGTTTTCATGCTGATTTGTTTAAATAAGCGGATATTCTTCAAGAATATATCTTTTCGTTGACAAAAAACATTTTTCATGATATTCTGAACTTGTAATCAATTTTTACGGAGGTATTTCTGATGAA
>CACYBZ010000077.1 GCA_902772795.1 uncultured Ruminococcus sp.
AAATTTCCTTGCACTTCTTTTCCAGTGTGCTGACCTGGCGGAGATTCATTATCATGCCCTGACGGACGGTGTTGCCGTTGCCGAAAGGTACGGTTACCCGACAACCGACAAGGTTTTTACGATACAGTGTTTGCGGTACAATATAGTCAAAACACTTGTCAAAGTGGTAGACGGTCTTTTCTACGGCAACACCGACAAGAATAATAAAATGATTGTCAGTTGACATTATTCGTTGATATCGGGTTCAAGAATGTTGTATTTGTGTTTTCTGAATTCTTCGATAGCAAGCAGTACAGGCTTTTCGTCAAGGACAATTTCTTTCTTCTTGACTTCCGCCGAAATTTCCCTTGCTCTTTTGGCAACTGCAATGACCAGAGAATATCGTGTGGTCTTGTTTTCCAGCATATCACTGACAGAGGGTCTTTTCATCATTTTCAAGCACTCCTTTTACAAAATCGAGCATATTTTCTTTTTTATATCGTTCAGCGTTAATCACTGACTTGATATCACAGATACATTTTTCCAGTTCGCCGTTAATGACGATGTAGTCATATTTGTGAGCCTGTTTCATTTCACCGATGGCAATATGCAGACGGTTCTGAATCGTCTGTTCGTCTTCGGTGTTTCTTTTGCGTAAGCGGTGTTCGATAACGCCCGCTTTGTCAGGCATAATGAAAATACTTACCGCTTCGGGCATGAGCTTTTTGACCTGTTCGACACCCTGTACTTCAATTTCCAGAATAATATTTTTGCCTTGGGCAACGGTTTGTTCTACATAGTCTTTCGGTGTGCCGTAAAATTGGTTATTATAGACAGCGTGTTCCAACATAAGATTATTTTCTACTCTGTGCAGGAAATCTTCTTTCGTGGTAAAGAAATAATTGACACCGTCAATTTCACCTTCACGGGGAAGTCTGGTAGTTACCGAAACGGAAAGAGCATAATTTTCGTCCTTGATGATTTCCTTGACGACTGTACCTTTTCCCACGCCTGAAGGGCCTGATATCAGAATGACTTTGCCTTTATTCATGGTTATCACTCACCTCAATATTTACTCTGTTGCCGATACTCTCAGGATTGACCGCTGAAAGTATGACATTCTGACTTTCGGCAATAATTACCGAACGGGTTTTTCTGCCGTAGGTAGCATCAATAAGAAGACCCTGTTCCTTGGCATCCTGAATGATTCTTTTGATAGGTGCGGAATCGGGAGATACTACCGCAATGATTTTTTCCGCAGAAACAAGATTGCCGAATCCTATGTTGATTAACTGCATATCGTCTGTATTCCTTTCTGTTGAAGCTTTTCGGGAACTTTATCGGTTCCTGCTTCGTTTTCTGAAAACAGTTTTGCCGAAAATGTTCAGAAAAAATACGGTTGTCGGATTATTCGACATTCTGTATCTGCTCTCTGATTTTTTCCAGTTCGGATTTGATTTCGACAACGGTGTGTGAAATCTGAATATCCTGTATTTTAGACCCGATGGTGTTGGTTTCACGGTTCATTTCCTGTAAGATGAAGTCTGTTTTTCTGCCGACTGACCCGTCACTTTCCAGAATTTTAGCGAACTGTTCAAAATGACTTTTCAGTCTTACGGTTTCCTCGTCAACAGCAATACGGTCTGCAAATATAGCCACTTCTGTGATAATCCGCTGTTCGTCAACGGTAGCGTCGCAAAGCATTTCATTGATTTTTGTCGTGAGTTTCTTTCGGTATTCCGTAACAATCTGTGGTGCCTGCTGTTCGATTTCTGTGACCAGTTCCAGAATTCTTGTACATCTGTCGGTGATATCCTTATGGAGTTTTTCTCCCTCGGCGATACGCATATCAATGAATTTTCCGATAGCTTCGTCAAGTACATTTTTGACACTGCTCCATAATTTTTCTTCATCAGCGGGCGGTTTTGTCAGTTTGAAAATGTCGTTGTATCGGGAAAGCGACATAGCAGAAATGTCATCGGGAAGATGATATTTCTCTGCAATTTCCCTAAGGGCAGCGATGTAACCGCTTGCCAGAGCATGGTTGACGCTGACAACTGCCTGTTCATTTTCATCAGCACCTACGCTGACATAGATGTCTGCTTTTCCTCTGAAAATCTGTTGCTTGACTTCTGCTTTGATTTTTTCCTCCAGAAAATTCATTTCTTTGGGAACTCGGCAGGAAAGTTCAAGATAACGGTGATTGACAGAACGTATTTCCACATAAATTTCTCTGCCGTCTATGACTTTTCTGCAATTTCCGTAACCTGTCATACTTCTTATCATTTGCCGACACCACCTTTTTTCAAGATAACACAACTATCGCATTGTAAGGTATATTCTATCATCATTCGGGTTAAATTGCAACCGTTTGTCAAAAAGTTAAATCAGATGTATAATAGAAAAAATCAAACATATTTAAAGGAGTTATCTGCATGATTGACATAAAGGAAGCAGTAATTGTTGAGGGAAAATACGACAAAATGCGTTTGAAAGGAGTAGTCAATACGACAGTTATTGAAACCAACGGATTCAGAATTTTCAAAGATACGCAAAAAATCAACCTTATCCGAAATCTTGCCGAAAAACAGGGGATTGTCATTCTTACCGACAGTGATGGGGCAGGATTTGTTATCCGTAATTATCTCAAAGGGATTATCCCCGAAAGTCAAATGAAAAATGCCTACATTCCGCAAATCCTCGGCAAGGAAAAACGCAAAGAAAAACCCTCCAAAGAGGGATTTCTGGGTGTGGAGGGAATTGATGAACAACAGCTGACAAAGGCACTACTCAACGCAGGGGTTACTGTCAGTGACATACCGTGTACTGCAACGGAAATTTCTATCACAAAAACAGACCTGTTCAATCTGAAACTGTCGGGACATGAAAACAGTAAAAAACTGCGTGACACACTATTGAATTATCTTGATTTACCGACATACCTCAGCACAAAAGCTTTGCTGGAAATACTCAATTCCTTGTTCACAATTGAACAGTTGAGGGATATCATTGCCACATTTGAGGTTTAAATGACAAAAAACGTAAATTGTACATCTTTACATTGTTAAAAATCTAATATTTGTCATTTTTGCCTATAACCA
>CACYBZ010000078.1 GCA_902772795.1 uncultured Ruminococcus sp.
GTAACTGAAAATTCTTATATTCGATTGTATCATATCCTCCCCGAATTACAAGAGAATTTTCTTTTTTTGCGTCGATTTTTTCTTATGACGGCTATACGGTCAATGTAGGATTACGGCGATTTTTGCGTGTGGGGAAAAAATAATTGACAAAATATCCCGAACGTAATAAGATATACTGGATTGATAATAAGAAAGGAAGTTGCCCTGTGGATATCAGAGAAGAATCTTTACAGAAACATTACGAATGGAACGGAAAAATTGAAGTAACGGTACGTCCGCCACTGGAAAATGCCCATGATTTAGCGGTAGCCTATACACCTGGAGTAGCTGAACCCTGTATGGTCATTCACCGTGATTACGACAAGTCCTTTGAACTCACCAGAAGAAAAAATCTGGTAGCTGTTATCACAGACGGTACAGCCGTTCTGGGACTGGGTGATATCGGCCCCGAAGCAGGTATGCCCGTCATGGAGGGAAAATGTGCATTGTTCAAATCATTTGCCGATGTAGATGCTTTTCCCCTGTGTGTACGTTCCAAAGACGTTGACGAAATTGTCAGAACCGTCTATCTGATTTCAGGAAGTTTCGGCGGAATCAATCTGGAAGACATTGCCGCTCCCCGTTGTTTTGAAATTGAAAAGAAATTAAAGGAAATCTGCGATATTCCCGTTTTTCACGATGACCAGCACGGTACGGCGATAGTCGTTGCAGCGGCAACCATCAACGCAATGAAAATTGTCAATAAAAAGCTTGATGAAATCAAAGTTGTTATCAGCGGTGCAGGTTCGGCAGGAATCGCCATTGCCAAACATATGATGCGTTTAGGGGTAAAACATATTGTCATGGTAGACGCAAAAGGAATTATTACCGAAGGTGACCCCCGTCTGAACGAAGCAAAAGCGGAAATGAGCAAAATTACCAACCGTGAAAAAATCAACGGTACACTTGCCGACGCAGTAAAAGGTACAGATTTGTTTATCGGTGTTTCTGCGGCAGGCATTCTCACACAGGAAATGGTAGAAACAATGAACAGTGATGCTGTTGTTTTCGCTATGGCTAATCCTGTTCCCGAAATCATGCCTGATATTGCCAAAAAAGGCGGTGCAAGAATTGTCGGTACAGGACGTTCGGATTTTGCCAATCAGATTAACAATGTACTGGCTTTCCCCGGTATTTTCAGAGGGGCTCTGGACTGTCGTGCAAAGGAAATCAACGAAGAAATGAATGTAGCGGCATCTTATGCTATTGCCCGACTGGTCACAGATGACAAACTGTGTGAAGACTATATTCTGCCCGACGCTCTGGACAAAAGAATCAGTCAGGCAGTAGCACAGGCTGTCATGGACGCTGCCAGAAAATCAGGTGTTGCACGTATTTTGTAATCACAGGCAACGACAAAGGAGGTTGACATCATGCAACTTTACAATACACTCGGTCAGACAAAGCAGGAATTTGTTCCCCATGACGGTAAGAAAGTCAATATGTACACCTGCGGACCTACCGTATATCATTATGCCCATATCGGCAATCTGAGAACCTATATTATGGAAGATGTTCTTGAAAAATATCTGCGTTTCGAGGGATACGATGTCAAAAGGGTAATGAATATCACAGACGTGGGACATCTTTCCAGTGACGCAGACACAGGTGAAGATAAAATGCTGTCGGGGGCAAGAAGAGAACACAAGACTGTCATGGAAATTGCCAAATTCTATACAGACGCTTTTTTCAATGACTGTAAGAAACTCAACATCAAATATCCCGATGTCGTCGAACCTGCCACCAACTGTATCGCAGAATTTATTAATATGGTAAGCGTTCTTCTGGAGAAAGGTTATGCCTATTTACAGGGCGGAAATGTCTATTTTGATACATCAAAACTGGAAAATTATTATGTTCTGGGCAATCAGAATGAAGAAGAACTGGCAGTCGGTGTGCGTGACAGTGTGGAAGCAGATGAAAACAAAAGAAACAAAAGTGATTTTGTTTTATGGTTCACGAAGTCAAAATTTGACGACCAGGAACTGAAATGGGAAAGTCCATGGGGTTACGGTTATCCCGGCTGGCATATTGAGTGTTCTGCCATCAGTATCAAGCACCTTGGCGAATATCTTGACATTCACTGTGGCGGTATCGACAATGCTTTTCCTCATCATACCAACGAAATCGCACAAAGCGAGGCATTTCTGGGACACAAATGGTGTAACTACTGGTTCCATGTTCTGCACCTTAACGACCAGAGCGGTAAAATGAGTAAATCAAAAGGTGATTTTCTTACTGTATCGCTTCTGGAACAAAAAGGATATAATCCGTTGGTTTACCGTATGTTCTGTCTGCAGTCGCATTACAGAAAACCGCTTGTCTTTACTTATGATAGTCTTGACAATACCGCTATTTCCTATGAAAAACTCATTAAAAGAATCCAGACTTTTTCTCCGACAGACGGCGAATTTGATTTTTCCTCGGCAAAACCTTTTATTGACAGCTTTGAATCCGCTATGGATAACGATATCAACACCGCACAGGCATTGACGGTAGTTTATGATGTGGTAAAATCGAAACTTAACGGAAATACCAAACTGTCTGTTCTTGCCGAATTTGACAGAGTTCTTTCTTTGAATCTTATTCAGGAGAAAGCAGAAAAAGAAACGATTTCCGCTGACAATCCCGAAATTGCTGAAATTGAAGCACTCATCGAAAAACGTACTGTTGCCAGAAAGAACAAGGACTGGGCGACTGCTGACGCTATCCGAGATGAACTGGCAAAAAGAAATGTGGTCATGAAAGATACACCGAACGGCATAACATGGTCGTTCAAGGAATAAACATAGAGTATACCCATTAAAGGACAGCAAAAGGAGTATTTATGGAAATTATTGAATATTTGAAAGCGGCACTGTTCGGTATTGTGGAGGGAATTACCGAATGGCTGCCGATAAGCAGTACAGGACATATGATATTACTCAAAGAACTGTTACCGCTGAATGTTTCGGAAGAATTCTGGAATATGTTTGAAGTGGTCATACAGTTCGGGGCGATATTGGCGGTAGTGATTATCTTTTTCAAGCAGATTTTCCCGTTCAAGCTAAAAGACAAGAACAGTAAGGAAACAGGTATCAAAGCCTATGTGCATATGGATATTATTACCTTATGGTTCAAAATCATTGTAGCGTGTATACCTGCGGCAATCGTGGGACTGTTGTTTGACGAAATGCTGGAAAAATATCTGTATCATTATGTTGTTGTAGCGGTTGCCCTGATAGTATTCGGTATTGCGTTCATCGTCGTAGAGAACTGGAACAAAACCAGAAAACCTGAAGTCAACTCGCTGAACGCCATCACCTACAAGACAGCCATTATTATCGGAACATTTCAGCTTCTGGCAGCGATGTTTCCCGGAGTATCCCGTTCAGGGGCAACGATTGTGGGTGCATTGATGATAGGTGTTTCCAGAACAGTCGCCGCAGAATTTACTTTCTTTCTGGCTATCCCCGTCATGGCGGGAGCAAGTCTGTTAAAGCTGGTAAAATTCGGACTGAACTTTACCGCAAACGAATTCATTATTTTGACCATAGGGTTTGTTGTTGCCTTTGTGGTTTCAATAGTGGTAATCAAATTTCTGTTGAAATTCATCAAGAAACATGACTTCAAAGTCTTTGGCTGGTACAGAATTGTACTGGGCATACTGGTATTGCTGTACTACTTCATGACCACCGCCAAAGCCTGACAACAGGCAGGGGCGTTGCCCCTGAACCCCACAAACTTTTGAAAAAGTTTGACAAAACTTTCTATAAAAATTTGCCATAGCAAATTTTATAAAGGA
>CACYBZ010000079.1 GCA_902772795.1 uncultured Ruminococcus sp.
CGTGACAAAAGGAGATATCAACGGCGATTGCCATGTCAGATTAAAAGATGCCGTTCTGGTACAAAAATATTTACTTGACATGACATCGTTTGATGACAGAATGTGCTATTGTGCCGATTTCAACAATGACGGCAATGTTACTCTTTCTGATGTTATTCTCATTCAACGTTATATTATCAAAAGCTCATAAAACTCTTTCTGACAGAAAAATTGTACTCAAAGATATTGTATCACAAAAATTCAGGGAACATCAAAAGTACAGGGACAGTATTTCAGAATCTTTCAGAAATTGCTGTCGAAACAAGAAACAGAAATCCTCACAAATGCTGATGGGATTTTCTGTAAGTCAGGGGAATGATGACGATGGAAAAAAATGAAAAAATTTATGTGGCAGGTCACAAAGGAATGGTTGGTTCGGCAATCGTCCGTGAACTTAAAAAACAAGGCTATACCAATATCATTACACGTACACATAAAGAACTTGACCTGTGCCGACAAAACGATGTGGAAAATTTCTTTGCTTGTGAAAAACCGAACTATGTGTTTCTGGCAGCAGCAAAAGTGGGCGGTATCATTGCCAACCAGTATGCCCCTGCGGATTTTATGTATGACAATATCATTCTGGAAATGAATGTCATTCGTTCTGCATGGAAAAACGGGTGCAAAAAACTGGAATTTCTGGGGTCTTCCTGTATCTATCCGAGAATGGCACCGCAACCCATGAAAGAAAGTTATCTGCTGACAGGTACTCCTGAAAAAACAAATGAAGCCTATGCTCTGGCTAAAATCTCAGGTCTGAAATACTGCGAATTTCTGAACCGTCAGTATGGTACGGATTACATCAGTGTCATGCCCACAAATCTTTACGGCCCGAATGACAACTATCACCCTACCCACAGTCATGTGTTGCCTGCTCTTATCCGCCGTTTCCATGAAGCAAAGAAAAACGGTTCTGCTTTTGTGACTTGCTGGGGTGACGGTTCACCGTTGCGTGAGTTCTTGTATGTCGATGACCTGGCAAACCTTTGTGTATTTTTGATGAATCACTACAGCGGTAACGAAACCGTAAACGCAGGAACAGGAAAAGAACTGACCATAAAAGAACTGGCTCAACTGGTAGCAAAGGTAATCGGCTATCATGGCGAAATCCGTTGGGATACCAGCAAGCCTAACGGTACTCCCAGAAAACTGCTTGACGTATCAAAAACAGAAGCTCTTGGCTGGAAGTACAGAACAGAACTTGAAGAAGGAATCCGACTTTCTTATGAGGATTTTCTCCATAATCCCACAAGAGCAGAACGCTGACAGAAAGTTCTGCACCCTCGAAACCCGATTGACGTATAAAAAAGACCATGTCAACGTAAACAGAACACGTTGACATGGTCTTTTTTTGAACAAGTAATTCCCTTTTATCAGTTCGCAGGAATAAAAGGCAACTCATACTCATCATCGTCGTTATAGACTTTCGTTCCGATATGGTAAGGATTATTTCCGTATCCCACCAGATAACGCTGAATCCATATTGCGTCAGCAAGATTTAAACCTTTTCCGTCCACGTCTGCTCCCTCTGCGTTAAACGGGGTAACAGAAACCGACAACAGTTTTCTCTGTATTGCCGTTACATCTGCAATCGTTATCTGACCGTCACCATTGGCATCACCACGAAGACAATTTATCTTTACTGCCATTGCCGATACGGTTACAGAAAAGACCATTATACATAAAACTATCAGTACTTTCATTGTTTTCATCATAGCTCCGTTACTGAAAACTTATAAAAACAACTTTCATGTTTGCTATGACACTCCAAAGGCGTAAATTCCCCACTAATGTATGGGTACATATACATAAATCAGAGAAGTTGATTTTGTGCATTTTAATATTACTTTTGAGAAACTGTGTCTTGTGCCACCACACTTATACCGAACAAACTGGTTACTGACCTGACAGCGAATGGCTACGCTGTACCCACAGGGGCGTTTTCTATCCTTATCATAAAGGAATAATTACCTCTAATCCATTCTCTTTTCGTAATATTTACTTTGCCATCATCGCTTGGCTGTCGCATGGACTTCGCATCTTCTCTGGTTTTAACATAAAAATTGATTTCTGTCAATTTTTCAATAACGGTTTTCACCTCTCTTTGAAATTTGTTTTGATATATTGCAAAAAGTTATAAAAATCAGTATATTTTTATAGTACTATTTTAACTGTTAAAAGCCGCCTTTTTGCCTCTACACCCATTTCACGGAAAACCACTGCCTGATATCTGTAAATCATTCCCGACTGTCCTGACTGCCAACAGCTTTTAATGGATTATAACATATTTCTTCTCAAAATACAATTATCCAATAACATCTCCTATAAAATTTTCAACACTTCCTTACGAGTCTGCCCTCAAAAGGCACAAGCTTATGCTCCGTTTGAGCAGACCTAAGAAAAAACAGGACATTCACAGATTGTAAATGGCCTGTTTCTCTTTTTATACAATGCAATCAGATACTTTATCGGGAAAACCCATTCATTGCCTATCGGTGATATCCACGTCGCCCAAAACTACCAACGTGGACAGATAAAATTTCTTATCACCAGTCGTCATCATCGATAGGAGTTATCCAGTCCGGTAATGTTGTTTCTTCAGTAGCCCGATGAAAATCATCATCAAATTCGTTCCCTGTTTCCGTACCATGTCTGGGTTGTGACGAAGCAATAATATCTGACGTAAAATAGGTAATCATTTCCATTTTGGGTTCAATGTATTCTTTCATGACACTCCTCCCCCTAATACGGCACTTTTCTGTTCACACTCTCCTTCAAACTCAGGAAACGGATTTCCTGAGTTTTTCGGCATATACTTTCACTGTAAGAGTGTTTTCAGAAAGCGGATCATTGATATAAACAGACGGATCAAAAATAAATTCGATGTCCTTTCTGTTATTCAACTGTGTAATCTGTTCGGCTGTCAGTTCTGTTTTTCCTACTTCAACTTTGACAATTGTACCTGTATAATATTCGCCATTGTCTATCTGTTCCATGAAATGTGGTGTAAAAATAATTCTTCTGCCCTCTGTAGCGGTGATGTGATTACTGCTCAGATAAGCATAATTGCTGTTGGTTATACCTTCCATATTGATGAAGTAAGTTTTCTTGTGTTCGTTTTCTGTTACAATATCTGCCTCCCGAAGGTTGAATGTTGCCGGAGTGGGTGACACCCGATAAAAACTGTGTTCAGAATTATCTTCGCCTTTGATTTTCATTTTCATTACCGTATAACAGGTAAAGAAA
>CACYBZ010000080.1 GCA_902772795.1 uncultured Ruminococcus sp.
ATCTTGCTTGATTTCAACGTCGACGGTTATATTTGGGATAAAATCTGAAAGGGGAGATTGGCATGAATAAATTGACGGCAGTAATGATATTTGTACTTGGTGTGCTTACAGGTTCTCTTATTACCTGTACTTATGCCAAGAACAAGTACGAACAGATAGCTGACGAGGAAATCCAGTCCGTAAAAGAGACTTTCAAACGTAGAACAAAAAAAGAACCTCCCAAAAAAGAGGAAAAAGAAGCACCAAAAGAATCAAAAACACTCAAACAGAAATACAGTAAACAGATGGAAAATCTGGGGTATGCAGACTATTATATTTCTCCTGAGAAAGATGAAAAGCCTTATGTAATCAGCCCCCAGGAATTCGGCGAAATGGACAGTTATGACACCATCAGTCTTACTTACTACGATGATGATATTCTGACAGATGACCACGATGAAGTTATTGAAAACCGAGATGAACTTGTCGGCAGGAATTTTACGGAACATTTCGGAGAGTATGAGGACGACTGTGTGTTTGTCAGAAATGACGTTATGAAAGCCGATTACGAAATTCTCATTGAGCATAGGAGATACGGTGATGACGAGTAAACAGATTAACAGTTTATATTTCAAATGGTTGTGTGAACTTGTCTGTGAAGATTCACTGATAATACGCCTGAAAGATTTCAAAAGTCTTTTATGCAAATTACATCAGATAGAATTTACTTATTCAGCGATGTTTCCTATGGACGACAATCGTAACGAAGACGGTATCGACTTACGGTACCGTTTTTCTTGTGAGAAGGGTTATGATTATCGTATGGTAGCGTTTTTTATTGATTGCAAGCCGTGCAGTGTTTTGGAAATGCTTGTTGCTCTGGCATTACGGTGCGAAGAGCAGATTATGAGCGACGCTTTATATGGTAATCGGACAGGATTGTGGTTCTGGAAAATGATTGATAATCTGGGACTTGACAAGATGGACGAAAAACATTACGACGAAAGTCTTGTAGAAGAAACGATTGACGTTTTCTTAAACCGTGAATACGAACGAAACGGACACGGTGGAAATATCTTCATTGTTGAAGATGAACGCTATAATCTGAAAGCTATGGAAATCTGGTATCAGATGAATGTATATTTGAGAAGATATATTTGACGGAATTTGAAAGGAGAATGATTTATATGAACAGATTTGAACAGGTGAAAGCGTTTGTAAAGCAACACAAAACGGAGATTTTAGTTGCTTCAGGAGTTCTGGCTGGTGTAATTGTCGGAGGAATATGTGTTTACAAGGTCGACCGCAAGGAATTTTATACAATGAAAAAAGCGTTTAAGAATTTTAACCTCGAACACAAAGATAAAGTTATAATCGATAAAATTATCAAAGTTGGTATCGAAGTTCCTGGTAGTTATACGGACGAACAATTTGACGAGGTGTATAGAATTGCCTGTCGTTGTGGTACGGATAGTTCGTTTGGTCTTCGCATTCATCGTAAAGATTTCAACTAAAACATTACTTGCATTGAAAGGAGAATACGAAATGGATAAGATGACGGTTTATATTTTGGAAAGCATGAAAAAAACAAACAAGAAAGTCGGATTGCTTGCATTGGGACTCGGACTGTTTATTCATTATGCTGACAAACAAATGGTGAAAATGAACAAGCGTATATCCGAACTTGAAGACGAAATCATATCGTTGAAAGAGGGAGAAAGTGAAACGTGATGCTGGACTTTATGCTGATTTCCACCCGAAGTAAAAAAAGGGGTGTTATCGAAGTCTATCCAAAGTTTATCATCAAAAAAAGTAACGATTTGATGATACGAGGTGGCGATTTCTATGCCGTATGGATAGAGGAAAAAGGCTTGTGGTCAACAGATGAACAGGACGCTTTACAGCTTATCGACAGGGAACTGGATATTTACGCAAAGGAGCATTGTGCAAATTTCGATGGTGAAATGGTCAGAGTGTTGCATATGTGGGACGCTGAATCGGGAATGATTGATATTTGGCATAAGTATTGTCAGAAACAAATGCGGGATAACTTTCATATGCTTGATGAGAAACTTATATTTTCTAACGATGAGGTATGCAAGACAGATTATGCAAGTAAAAAGCTGGATTACCCGTTACAGCAAGGTGATTTGTCAGCTTATAACAAACTGATGTCGGTATTATATTCCGATGAGGAACGGCACAAAATTGAATGGGCTGTCGGTTCAGTTGTTTCGGGCGACAGCAAAACCATTCAGAAATTTATGGTGTTGTATGGAAGTGCAGGAACGGGAAAATCAACAGTTCTGAATATTATTCAGCAGTTGTTCAACGGATATTACTCTGTCTTTGACGCAAAGGCACTTGGTTCATCGACTAATGCTTTTGCGTTGGAGGCATTCAAAAGTAATCCGCTTGTAGCTATTCAGCATGACGGAGATTTATCTAAAATCGAAGATAATACACGTTTGAACAGTCTTGTTTCGCATGAACTCATGACCGTAAACGAAAAACATAAATCTTTATATTCCAGTCAGTTCAAATGCTTTCTGATTATGGGTACAAACAAACCAGTCAAGATTACAGATGCTAAGTCAGGTTTAATCAGACGATTGATTGATGTTACACCATCAGGAAATAAACTCTCACCTGAAGAATACAACAATGTTGTCGGGCAGATTTCCTTTGAACTTGGAGCGATCGCTTATCATTGTTTACAGGTGTATAACAGCAGTAAGGACTACTACAATACTTATATTCCTGTAAACATGATGGGAGCGACAAACGATTTCTATAATTTTGTAATGGACGCCTATTATATTTTCAAAAAAGAAGATTGCACAAGTCTTAAAACCGCATGGGAAATGTATAAGACTTATTGTGACGAGGCAAAAGTACCATATCCATATTCGCAGAGACTTTTCAAAGAAGAACTCAAGAATTACTTTTTGGAATACAAAGAACGTTATATTTCAGCGGACGGCACGAGGGTGAGAAATTATTATTCAGGATTTCGTACCGACAAACTGGAAGAACAGAAATCTGCTGATAGCCCTAAAAAGAATGATATTTCTTGGCTGAGCTTTAACGAAACTGTTTCCATATTTGACAAGGAAAGTTCTGATTGTCCTGCACAATATGCCAATGACTATGATATTCCCTCTCAGAAATGGGATTTAGTAACCACGAAACTTTCTGATTTGGATACGACAAAACTACATTATGTAAAGATACCCGAAGTTCATATAGTCATAGACTTTGATATTCCCGATGAAAACGGAGAAAAATCGTTGGAGAAAAACTTCGCCGAAGCGTCAAAATGGAAGCCGACCTATGCCGAACTTTCCAAAAGCGGAAAGGGTATACACTTGCATTATATTTATGATGGTGATGTTTCCCGACTAAGCCGTATCTATGATGACCATGTCGAAATAAAAGTTTTTACTGGAAAGAGTTCCTTAAGACGAAAACTTACCAAATGTAACAATCTGTCGATAGCTCATATCAGTTCAGGTTTACCGCTGAAAGGAGAAAATAAAATGGTAAATTTTGAAACGATAAAAAGCGAAAAAGATTTGCGTATGCGTATCAAACGAAATCTCAACAAAGAAATTCACCCTGCTACAAAGCCGAGTATGGATTTTATCTACAAAATTCTTGAGGACGCTTACAACAGTGGCCTTTGTTATGATATTTCCGATATGCGTAATGCTATTCTGACATTCGCTTTGAATAGTACCAATCAATCGCAATATTGTGTGAAACTTGTCAGCAAGATGAAATTTAAATCCGAAAATTATTCTACCGCACAGAATAATGACAACCAACCACTGGTATTTTTTGACGTGGAGGTTTTTCCGAATTTATTTCTTGTCAACTGGAAAATACAGGGCGAAGGTAAAAACGTGGTGAGAATGATTAATCCGTCACCGCTGGAAATTGAAAGCTTGTTGAAATTCCGATTGGTAGGGTTCAACTGTCGGAGATACGACAATCATATTTTGTACGCAAGGCTTATGGGGTATACCAACGAACAGCTGTATAAACTCTCCCAAAGAATTATACAGGGTAGTCCGAATTGCTTTTTCGGAGAAGCGTATAACATTTCCTATACCGATGTGTATGATTTTTCGAGCAAAAAGCAGTCTTTGAAGAAATTCGAGATTGAACTTGGTATACATCATCAGGAACTGGGTTTGGCTTGGGATAAACCTGTTCCTGAAGAAATGTGGGAAAAAGTTGCAGAATATTGTGACAACGATGTTATTGCCACCGAGATAGTATTCAATGCAAGAAAGAGCGATTTTACCGCAAGATGTATTTTGGCAGATGTTGCGGGAATGACAGTCAACGACACTACAAATAGTCTGACAACAAAAATTATATTTGGAAACAACCGTAAACCGCAGAGCAGTTTCAATTATCGTGATATGGGAGATGTGAGCGTACCGCACCACGATTTCACCATAACCAAAGATATGGAGTTATATTCCGGATTTGATGAATACACAGTTTTTGACGATAACAACCGTCCGATATTTCCGAGTTACAAATTCGAGAATGGCAAATCAACCTATCGTGGAGAAGAAGTCGGAGAAGGTGGTTATGTTTATTCCGAACCTGGAATGTACAGAAATATAGCTTTGCTGGATATCGCTTCCATGCACCCGTCAAGTATTGTTGCGGAAGAACTTTTCGGTAAAGAATATACGCAACGGTTCAAAGATATTCTGGACGCAAGAATTGCCATCAAGCACAAGGATTTCGACAAGGCAAAAACTATGCTGGGTGGTAAACTTGTCACTTATCTGACAGACAGTTCAACCGCTAAAGATTTGGCACAGGCTTTGAAAATCGCCATCAATTCCGTTTACGGTCTGACATCAGCTGGTTTTGAAAATCCTTTCCGTGATATCCGTAATAAAGATAATATTGTGGCAAAGCGTGGAGCATTGTTTATGATAAATCTCAAACACGAAGTACAGAAAAGAGGATTTACAGTTGCTCATATCAAGACGGATAGCATCAAAATTCCGAACGCAACACCCGAAATTATATCTTTCGTTATGGATTACGGAAGGATATACGGCTATAACTTTGAACACGAGGCTACATATGAAAAGATGTGTTTAGTCAATGACGCTGTTTATATTGCCAAATACAAAGATGGCGACTGGACAGCAACAGGGACACAATTTCAGGTACCGTATGTATTCAAAAGATTGTTCAGCAGAGAGCCGATTACCTTTTCAGATATGTGTGAAACAAAATCTGTCAGTACAGCTTTATATCTGGATATGAACGAGAGCTTATCCGAAGATGAACACAATTATATTTTTGTGGGAAAGGTCGGAAGTTTCTGTCCGATAAAGAGTGGTTGCGGTGGTGGACTGTTGTGCAGAGAGAAGGACGGTAAGTATCATTCTGCAACAGGAGCAAAAGGTTATCGCTGGTTGGAAGCGGAAATGGTCAGACAGCTCCACAAGGAAAGTGATATCGACCGTTCATACTATGAAAAGATGGCTAATGATGCTGTGGATACGATTTCTAAATACGGCGACTTTGAATGGTTTGTGTCTGATGATATTCCACCGTGGAAATTACCTTGCAGAAACGAACAGTATCAGAATTGTACAGAATGTCCGAATTTATATTTTGACGGATTGCATACGGATTGTAAGCTAGGTTATGATATTTCGGATTTAATAGCAAAGGAGAGTTTATCTGATGAAAGCAAGAAGAGTGCTGAGTAAAGAAGAACAGAAAGCCTGTAAGCGGTTTATCATCGAAGAAGTCAACAGAAACAAGAATGAGGAAATGACGAGATTTCTGAAAATTATCTGTTTCCTTTTGAACAACCAATTCGGTTTTGGTAAAGGCAGAATTGAAAAGCTGATTGACTGTCTGACAACTTTTATGGACGAAAACAAAGGTAATGAGATATTCTGGGATAAACTGGACGAGCATCTTATCGACAAAATGGGATTGCCTTTCAAGTGTGAAGACTATGAAGAATGTGAGTCGTTCATGAAAGAGAATAACAGAAAGAAAAATATTTAAGGAGTTGATATTTATGGAAGAAACGAATTTTGATTGTCGCCACTGTGTGTTTAACAAAGGGCTTTACTGTGAGGCAGACGGAGATTGCTTTGAGGGTGAAAAACACGGAAATAAAGAGGTGCAGACAGAATTGTCGGTAAGAGATATTTACAAAATGGCGATTGAAAAATGGGGACGTGAAGAACAGACAAATCTGGCAATTGAAGAAATGGCAGAACTTATGCAGGCTATCAATAAAACCAGACGCTACCCCGACAGTCTTAAAGCAAGAGATAACATTGCAGAAGAAATCGCAGACGTTTCCGTTATGTTGGAACAACTTATTCTGATTTACGATTGTCAGGAAAACGTTGAGGACTGGAAAGAACGTAAAGTCAGCAGAATATTGGAACATCTTATGAAATATTGATATTTGGCAGAAAATACAAAGTCTTTAATGGAGATAATACAACATTAAACGACAAATTATCGGACAAAACACAGAGAGGGAGTTTTAAAAAGACTTTC
>CACYBZ010000081.1 GCA_902772795.1 uncultured Ruminococcus sp.
CCGCTTTCACAGTTGCTGTTCCGACTCCTCTGGCAACCACACGTCCGCTGGCATTGACCGTGACTACATCAGGATTACTGCTCTTGAAGGTAATCTCTGTTTCTGCGTCTGACGGTGTGAGCGTTGCTTTCAGGGTATACATTTCCTTTTTTCTGAGTTCGAGTGTGGTACGGTCGAGGGAAACTGTCGGCTGTTGTTTTACCGTTACAGCACAGACCGCTTTCTGTCCGTCCGAAGAAATCGCTGTGATATTCGCTGTTCCCACTCCTCTTGCCACTACACGTCCCTGAGAATTGACGGTCGCAACATTGGCATTACTGCTTTTGAATGTTACGGTAACAGGTTCGTCATTGTTGGTGACGGTCGCTGTCAGCACCGCCGTTTCCTTGACAAACAATCCCAGACTTATCTTATTCAGCGTAATAACCGTCTGCGGTCTTACCGTTACGGCACACACCGCTTTCTGTCCGTCTGAAGAAATCGCCGTGACATTCGCTGTTCCCTCGCCTCTGGCAACCACACGCCCTTTGGAATTGACAGTGGCTACACCTGCATTGTTACTTTTCCATGTACAGGTCAATGTCTGTCCTGCCCCGTTTTTCGCTGTCAGCGTGTACATACTTCCCACTTTCAGCGAAAGCGTTGTCTGACTCAGGTTTACCCCACTGACTGCCTGACTCTCTGCCACACTGCGACTGCTTTCTGTTGCTCCCGCTGTCACCACAGACCCTATCGTCAACGCACTCTGCAACATGACGGCACTCAGCAATACGGAAACCACTTTTTTGACATTCTCAAGATAATTCCTCCTTATGATTTATCTGTCCTTACCGCAAATTCTACCACACTTCGTTATGCCCTGACAACATTTCCGTGATAATTCTCTTTTTATCACAAATTTGAAACTCATTTTTGTGACATTCATCTTAATCTCCCATAAAAGAAAAAGCCGTACCGCTATCACAGTACGACTTCTTTTCTTATCGCTTACAGTATCTGAAGACTCTGCAACGCACTGAGTATGTACATCAGAATAAACAGACAGACCACCACATACATAATCGGGTGAATATCTTTGAATTTCGCTCTTGCCGTCTTAACGACCGTATAGAAAATAAATCCGAAAGCTATACCGTCCGTAATCGACCAGAAAAACGGCATTCCCACTACCACAAAGAAACAGGGAATGGCTACTTCCAGATCTGACCAGTCAATATCTTTCAGCGATGAACACATCATAATACCGACGACAATCAATACAGGAGCGGTGGCTGATGTCGGCACAAGTCCCACAAGCGGAGAAAGACACAGGGACAAAGCAAAACACAGTCCTGTTACTGTCGAAGTCAGACCTGTTCTTCCGCCTGCCGCAATACCTGCTGTGGATTCTACATAAGTCGTAACCGTTGACGTTCCGAATACCGCACCTGCCGATGTTGCCACCGCATCTGCCAGCATTGCTCTTTCGATTTTGGGCAGATTGCCGTTTTCGTCAAGATAACCTGCCTTGTCCGCTGCACCGATAAGCGTGCCTATGGTGTCAAACATATCCACCATGAGCAGAGTAATCATGACCGCCAGCAATGACGCAAGCGGAGCAGAAAACAGTTCGCCGAAGCCCACAAAACATTGTCCGAACATCGAAAAGTCAAACGTCGGTACAAAGCTTTTCGGGGCTGTAATGCCCATGTCCACCGAAAACACAAACTGACAGATATTCGCTGTGATTGCCGTAACAATCATACCAATGAAAATCGCTCCGTTGATTTTCTGGATAACCAGAATGGAAATAATAATCAGTCCCACTACCGCCATCATTACCTTAGGGTCAGCAAAACTACCCATATCGATAATTGTCGGTGCTCCGTTGTTCTGTCCGATAACCAGCCCTGCGTTGGAAAAGCCGATAATCGCCACAAACAGTCCTATTCCTGCCGAAATGGCCTTTTTCAGACTGTAGGGTATCGCATTGACGATTGCCGTTCTTGCTCCCGTAACCGTCAGGATTATGAAAAATATTCCTGCCAGAAATACACCTGCCAGTGCTCCCTTTGCCGAAAGTCCGAATTGCAGACACAACGTATAGGCAAATACCGCATTCAGTCCCAGCCCCGGTGCCTGTGCCATAGGATAGTTGGACAGCCAGCCTACAAGCCATGTGCCCAGTGCCGCACCGATACAGGTCGCCGTGATGACAGCGGTATCTTCCATTGTTCCGGGCAGATTTGCCAGTACCGGATTGCTTTTTCCGATAACGGTAGGATTCAGGAAAATAATGTATGCCATTGTCAGAAATGTCGTGATTCCCGCAATAATTTCCGTTCTTACCGTTGTCCCGTGTTCCTTGAGTTTAAACAGTTTTTCCAAAAAACAACTCCTCCTTCAAAATTATACAGAATTGTATTTTCCGCTCCTGTCTATTATAAAGAAATTTGTCATTTTTTGCAATAAGTTTTTCCTTTTTTATTCATATTTTCCCGAAAATCTACAAAAAAAGCAGAACTTCTCCCCTGCCCCTCAGTATTTTCTCTGACTTTTTCCTGATTTATCGCCCGAACACCATAACCACTCCTGCCACAAGAACAACAATCACTATTATCATTATCATAACCTGTATCACTCCTTCCTACGGTATCAGAATATCTATACGGTAAATATTTCTCACAATGCCAAATAAAATCAAAATGACAATCACCAGATAACAAAGTCTGTTTTCTGTTCTGGAAAGTCCCCTTTTGTCAAATCTGATGTAACGATACGTATGACGAAGATAACCTGCACCGAAAAACGGCAACAGACAGAATACTACACAATTTGATGAAAATGCTTCCTGCCATTCTCCTTTGAGTATATGCAGAAACATTCGGCTGATTCCGCACCCAGGACAATACAGCCCTGTAAGACGGTGCAACAGACAAAATAAATGTAATCCTGTATATTTCCATATCATGATGTAAAGAAAGCCTATAGTCAACAGAATGACTACAGGCTTTAC
>CACYBZ010000082.1 GCA_902772795.1 uncultured Ruminococcus sp.
ACCACGCTTTTTGTGACGAAAATTGTGAACACAATACTTTCCTTTACTATAAACAAAGAAGAAAGTGGCAATCCTTGTTCAGTGCACTGAATATTATAGGCATTATTACCAGTATGTTAGGTCTGCTGGCAGGTCTGATGGGTCACTCATTGAAATTAGGACTGCTGATAACCGGTATAGGTGTTATGATTATCGGTATTCTGTATCTGCTTTTTCCGTACTATGGCATTGACGACCAGATAAAGAAAAAAGGGATTATCACTACCAAAAGAACAGTGAAAATGCTGGGAATAATCGCCTTGCTTGTCGGACTGATATGTATTGTTTCCAGTATCATTATTTCCTTTTTATAACATGAACCACACAAAACAAGCTGTCCGTCCTGACAAATTTTTTATTGTATACAATAAATTGGCGAATAAGTATTGAAAATTATGACAATTTATTATAAAATAGAGATTGTATAAAGTAGGTCTGTATTTCACAGAAAACTTTTATTCACTCTGTTATTGTGTCCGTACTTTTCCATGACGGCACAATGAAAAAAATATTTTCTGAAAGGAAGTTTTTTCAATGGGATTTTTAGACAAAGTTACAGTTGATGACCTTAATGTCAAAGGTAAGAAAGTTCTTGTCCGTTGTGACTTCAACGTACCTCTTAAAGACGGTGTTATTACCAATGACAACAGAATTACGGCAGCTCTGCCTACTATTCAGAAACTCGTTAATGACGGCGGTAAAGTCATTCTTTGTTCACATCTCGGCAAACCTAAGAACGGTGCAGAAGCTAAGTTTTCACTTGCTCCCGTTGCCGTAAGACTGGGCGAATTACTCGGTAAAAATGTTGTTTTTGCTGACGATGATGAAGTTGTCGGCGAAAATGCCAAAAAGGCCGTCGCTGAAATGAATGACGGTGATGTTGTTCTCTTGCAGAATACCCGTTTCCGCAAAGAAGAAACCAAAAATATCGAAACTTTCAGTAAAGAACTCGCTTCTCTTGCTGATGTGTTTGTTATGGACGCTTTCGGTTCTTCACACAGAGCACATTGTTCAACCGTAGGTGTTACCGACTATCTCCAGGAAACTGCTGTCGGTTATCTTATGCAGAAAGAAATCAACTATCTTGGCAATGCTGTTGAACAGCCTGTAAGACCTTTCGTTGCTATTCTTGGCGGTGCAAAGGTTGCTGACAAACTGAATGTTATTTCTAACCTCCTCGAAAAATGTGACACTCTCATTATCGGTGGCGGTATGGCTTACACATTCCTTAAAGCACAGGGTCTTGAAGTCGGTAACTCTCTTGTTGACGACAGCAAAATTGACTACTGCAAGGAAATGATGACAAAAGCTGAAACACTCGGCAAAAAACTTCTTCTGCCCGTTGATACTATGGTTGCTGATTCTTTCCCCAACCCTATCGACGCTGAAATTACTGTAAATTGTGTAGATGTTACCGCTATTCCCTCTGACAAGGAAGGTCTTGACATCGGTACAAAAACACAGGCACTCTTTGCTGACGCTGTTAAATCCGCTAAAACCGTTGTCTGGAACGGCCCTATGGGTGTATTTGAAAATCCTGTCCTGGCAAAAGGTACTATTGCTGTTGCCAAAGCTCTTGCTGAAACAGATGCAACAACGATTATCGGTGGCGGTGATTCTGCTGCGGCAGTCATTCAGCTTGGTTTTGCTGACAAGATGAGTCACATCTCAACAGGAGGCGGTGCTTCTCTCGAATATCTCGAAGGCAAAGTACTTCCTGGTATCGCTGCTATCGCTGATAAAAAATAATTGACTGTCTGGTCATTCACAAAATGGGACGGACTTCTTTGTCCGTCCCTTATGACTGAATATCTGACGGTTAAATACCGCAAACCCGAAAAGTTTCGGTCAAGCCTTTTCAAAGGCTTGTGGGGTCGAGGGGCAACGCCCCTCGTGGGATTTTCAAGGGCAAAGCCCTTGAACAACAAACAACAGAAAGGATTGTTTTCTCTATGAACAAAAAACTCAGAAAAGCCGTTATCGCAGGCAACTGGAAAATGAATAAAACTCCCTCCGAAGCAAAAGTACTCCTTGAAGAAATGATTCCCCTCGTTAAGGACGCTGACTGCGAAGTTATCGCTTGTGTACCTTACGTGGATATCTGTACTGCTGTTGATGCTGTAAAAGGCACAAACATCAAAATCGGTGCGGAAAACTGTCACTGGGAAGAAAAAGGTGCTTTCACAGGCGAAATTTCTACCGGTATGCTGAAAGAACTCGGTGTTGAATATGTCGTACTCGGACACAGCGAAAGAAGACAGTTTTTCGGCGAAACAGACGAAACCGTCAACAAAAGAACGAAGGCTGTTCTGAAAGCAGGTCTGAAACCCATTGTCTGCGTCGGCGAACTTCTCTGGGAACGTGAGTGCAATATCACTGAGGAAGTTGTTGCCAGACAAATCAAACTGGATTTGTTCGATGTCTCCGCTGAGGACGTTAAAAACGTTATCATCGCTTATGAACCTGTATGGGCTATCGGCACAGGCAAAACCGCAACTGCTGCACAAGCTGAAGAAGTCTGTGCATTAATCAGAGCTACACTGGCTAAACTTTACGGTCAGGATATCGCTGACAGCATTACGATTCAGTACGGCGGTTCGATGAACGACGGAAACGCTGATGAACTCCTCTCCAAAGAAAATGTAGACGGTGGGCTTATCGGCGGTGCTTCGCTTATTGCGGCAAAATTCGCTTGTATCGTAAACGCTGCCAGCAAATAATGACTTATTTTTCTTAACGGAGTGTTGTTTATCATGACAAAATCAGAAGTCGCTAAAAAAATATACGAACTTTCCCACATCACAGGAGAATTTCTGCTGAGGTCAGGTCAGATTTCCAACGAGTATTTTGACAAGTATCTTTTTGAGGCAAATCCCGTTGTCCTGAAAGAAATTGCTGCCATTATGTCTGAACTGATTCCTGAGGGTACAGAAGTTCTCGCCGGTCTGGAAATGGGCGGTATTCCCGTTGTTACTGCTATCTCTGCCAATACAGGTATGCCCGCCGCTTTCGTCAGAAAAAAAGCAAAAGAATACGGTACTTGTAAACTCGCTGAAGGTGCAGATGTTGCCGGCAAACACGTTCTCATTATTGAAGATGTTGTCACAACAGGCGGTGCTATCATCAAGGGTGCCGAAGAACTCAGAAAAAAAGGTGCTATTATTGACAGCGTACTCTGTGTAATTCAGAGAGCTGACAAGGCAACCGATATCCTGGCTGAAGCTGATCTTAAACTGATTCCTGCCTTTACCATGGACTATATTAAAGCACAGGTCGGCGAATAACCGCTTTTTCAGGAGGTTACCACAAATGAAAAAACCTACAGTCTTAATTATTATGGACGGTTATGGCATTGCTCCCGCTACTGACGGTAACGCCGTAACAACTGCCAAAAAACCAAATCTTGACAAACTTTTTGCTGAAAATCCCTACACCACTATCGGTGCTTCTGGTCTTGCCGTTGGTCTGCCTGACGGTCAGATGGGTAACAGCGAAGTCGGTCATACCAATATGGGTGCCGGAAGAATTGTCTATCAGGATTTGACAAGAATTACCAAAGCTATTGAAGACGGCGATTTCGATAACAACGAAGTTTTACTGAGTGCTATCGAAAACGTAAAGAAAAACAACTCCGCTCTGCACATCATGGGACTGACTTCTGACGGCGGTGTTCACAGCTTCAACGGTCATTTATATGCCCTGCTCGCTCTGGCTAAGAAGCACAACGTCGAAAAAGTTTTCTATCATGCTTTCATGGACGGCCGTGACGTTCCTCCGACAAGCGGTAAAAGCTATATTGAAGAATGTCTGGCTAAAATGAAAGAACTCGGCGTAGGCAAAATCGCTACCGTTGAAGGCAGATATTACGCTATGGACAGAGATACCAACTGGGACAGAGTAGAAAAGGCTTATTCTGCTATGGTCTACGGTGAGGGTAATCATTCCTGTTGTGCTGTCAAGTGTATGGAAGATTCTTACGCCAACGGTGTAACCGATGAATTTGTTATCCCTACCGTTATCGACGGTGCTGAACCTGTCAGGGCAAATGACTCCCTTGTCTTTATCAATTTCCGTCCTGACCGTGCAAGGGAAATTACCAGAACTTTTGTTGACCCTGATTTCAAAGGCTTTGAAAGACGTAACGGTATGTTTCCGCTGTATTTCGTCTGTATGACGGAATATGATGCAACTATGCCTAATGTTGAAATTGCGTTCAAATCACAGGAACTCAACAATACTTTCGGTGAATATCTCGCCTCCCTCGGCAAAACACAGCTGAGAATTGCGGAAACCGAAAAATATGCTCATGTTACTTTCTTCTTTAACGGCGGTATCGAAGAACCTTATGAGGGTGAGGACAGAGTACTTGTTGCTTCTCCCAAAGTCGCTACCTATGACTTACAGCCTGAAATGAGTGCCTATGAAGTCTGTGACAAAGTTGTGGAAAGAGTAAAAAGCGGTAAATATGACGCTGTTATTCTCAACTTTGCCAACTGTGACATGGTAGGTCATACAGGTGTTTTTGACGCTGCTGTAAAGGCAGTTGAAGCAGTTGATGAATGTGTCGGCAGAGTTGTCAACGCTGTCAGGGAAATGGACGGTATCACACTTATCACCGCTGACCACGGTAACGCTGACAGAATGATTGATACCGATGGCAGTCCTTTTACCGCACATACCACAAATCTTGTTCCCCTTTGCATTGTCGGTTATGACTGCAAACTCAGACAGGAAGGCGGTAAACTTTCTGACCTCGTTCCCACTATGTTACAGATGATGAACATTCCTCAACCCAAAGAAATGACAGGTAAAAGTCTTATTGTCGAATAA
>CACYBZ010000083.1 GCA_902772795.1 uncultured Ruminococcus sp.
CGACTTTTGTCGGCGGTATATCTCTGTTGCACTTTCCCTAGGGTCGCCCCCGACGGCGGTTAGCCGTTATTCTTACCCTGTGGAGCCCGGACTTTCCTCAGAATACAGCCTTTCGGCATTGTATTCCGCAGTCGTTCAGCTCAGTCACGCAGAACATTCTATTACATTTCTGCTGTTTTGTCAAGCCGGGAGAAAAAGTCTTTCGTGAAAAAAATTATGTATAAATCATTAATATAACATTCAAATCATTGACACATTTCCTCAAAATGATATAATAAAAGTACAAAATACCTATTATTTTTAGAAATGTAACCGCTTTTATATTGCGATTTTACAAAATCAACCGAACCTCAGAAGGAAGTAGAAAACCATGCCAAAAGAAATTATCTTTATGCCGTTGGGGGGAGGTCAGAGAGTAGGGGCAAGCTGTTATTATCTGAAACTCGGCGAAAACAATATTCTGCTGGACGTTGGTACGGGGCGGGAAAACGGAATTACCTTTGTGCCGAATTTCCGTACATTGCTGATGTCGCCGTATGTGGAAAGTCTGGGGCAAATCAATCAGATCTATATTTCCCACGCCCATACCGACCATGTCGGTTATCTTACGCAACTGATGAAAGAAGCACCGAATGCAGATGTCTATATGACGGATATCACCAGACTGCTTTGTGAGTATCAGCTGTATGACAAACGCTATCTGCTGAAAAGAGGGAATGAAAATCATCGTCTGGATACGCTTTCGGTATTTGACAAAATTACCGAAGTCAGCTACATGAAAAAGCTGAAATTTTCTTCTTATGGCTCTACCTTTTTTTCGGCAGGACATATTCCGGGAGCAATGATGACGTTTTTCCGATATGACAGACGGAATATTCTTTATACGGGAGATTATTCCATAGACCCTACACCGTTTACGGAAGGTTGTGTGTTGCCGAACAACCTCAATATTGACACCCTCATTATGTGCGGACTGCACGCCAGACACCCGAATTACCGCAAAAGAAGTGATAAACTTTTTCATGAAGTCAGAAAAGTCTTCGATTTTGCCCGACGAAAAAATATTTCCGTACTGTGCTATATACCGCAACTGAGCAAGGGAATCGAATTCATTAAAATGCTTAACCGCTATAATGACTGTCAGGTTCCCATATATATCGACCGTTCCATTATGAATGTAGTCTACAAAATGGAACGGCTTGCCATTCCTGTACTCAACGAACACAACCGAATGATGGGGACGGATTTTCCTACCCGAAGTCACATTTATGTTACTTCCGATATCACTTCCCGACCTCCTGGCGTTTATACCACCCTCAATATCGACTTTTCCCTGCACGAGGATTTTCCGCAGATGAAGAAATTCATCAAACAGCTTAATCCCCGTCAGGCGGTGGTGGTGCATTGTGCAAGACCTTATCGTGACAGTGATATCACCTTAGAACAGGAAATTATTGCAGACGGAGAATGTCGTACACAGTTTATCTTTGCACAGGAAAACGAAATCTATAAATTATAACATTATTGAAATACGGGAGAAAGAAAACCATGATTAATCAGAAAGATAAAAAAGTAGCTGAAATTATCCGCAGAATCCATAAGTCCGCTTTACAGAAAGGCAAAAAAGGCAGACACATCAAAAAAGAAATCGTCACCGAAAACCGAATGATATCCGTATTCTGCAATGAGTATGGTATGAATCCCGGCAAATGTGCCAAGGTACTCAACGCCACCTATGACGAAGAACAAACAACGGACAGTATTATCCGTATTCTGAGATTGCGTAAAATGGCAAATCCGTCAGAAAGAAAAGCCATGTTCAACTGGGCGGACGAAATCACCAATTGTATGGAAAAAGCTATCAACGGCAGTAAGAATGCCTTTGAACGATATAAAAAACTGATGGACAGAATTTCAGCGGAATTTGTCACTCAGAAAGACAGGGAAATGGACAAGGACTATCGTTGTCCTGAGCGAATTGCCGTTATTATGATTTACCGTAAATATCCCGAAATTGACAAATTTGACGATACCTCATTGATTTACTCTATGGGCAGTACATTATCCCGTCACTTTTTCTATGACATCGGCGATATTATCAGCGATGTCTATAACTTTGTGCCCTATACCGCCGAAGAAAACCGCAAGAAAGACGATGACGAGGGAGAGAAAAAAGAAAAAATCACTTATGAACAGGCATTACAGCGGATTGACAAGCTGGAAAATATTCTGGAAAGAACAAATGTCATGTTGCAGGAGTTGCAGGACGAATTTGATGAACAACTGGAAACCAGCAAGGTAAACGAACTGGCAGACTTTTTTGCCAAACTCAATTCGGAAAAGTACGGTTGTATTCTTGATGAACTTGTCATGGTGCGTAAAGGCGTGGACGAACTGCGTAAAAGCAATTATGAATTGCCCGTGGAAATCAGCGGATTGTTGATTATGGTAAAGAAACTCATTCAGTTTGTTATGGACTGTCACATCAACCCTATTATGCGACTGAATTCTGTCAAGGAAGTCAGTGCTTCCGATGTGGAGTTCTGCAATTATGAGGGAACACCGTTCAAAACCCCCGATGAAAAGAAAAAAGTCAGAGTCATTTCGCCGGGGTGGATTTATAAAGACAAGGAATTGCAAATATCACGACCTAAACTCAGAGAGGAGCAGTAAAACAACATGGCAGAAAAACCAAAAAATCCCAAAGATACCGACTTGTGTGTCGGCATTGATCTGGGAACAACCAATTCTGTTCTGGCAATCGTCAACGAAAAAGCAAACGGGCAGATTGTCAGTAAAGTGGTAGATATTCCCCGTGCGGACGATATCTACAATACGGTATCGGGGGAATCCAAGCTTTCCCGAAGCCGTAAACCGACGCTGGCTTCCTGCGTCTACTACCGACAGGAAAAGAACTATGAACCGTTGGTAGGAGAATTCGCCAAGAAACAGTACAGTATACGCCCCCATCTGGTGGCGAAATCCATCAAGAGTCAGATGGGAAATCCCGAAGTCACAGGGCTTTCGGAAGATGTTCCCGACAAGACCCCTTCCAAAATTTCCGCCAGAATCCTGAAACATATGATAAGTGAGGCATCGAAAATCAACAGAAAGGAAATTCGTAACGCTGTCATTACCGTTCCGGCGAACTTTGACTCTGCCATGTGCAAAGCCACTTTAGATGCCGCCGCAATGGCAGGTATAGAGGTTACGAACCCTGACGGAACGGAAAAACCTATTCTTCTTTCCGAACCGAATGCCGTCATTTATGACCTTATCAATCAGATAAGTAACGGAGAAATCTCCGAAAACGTGATTGATTTAAGCACAGAAAAAACCGTGCTTGTTTTTGACCTGGGAGGAGGAACACTGGATATTACTGTTCACAAAATCAAAAGGCGAGATGATGTAGGGCAGATACTCAAGGTGGACGAAATCGCCACCAACCGCTATACCTTACTTGGCGGAGATGATTTTGATGAAGAAATTGCAAAGGAGATGTACAGAAGGTATATCGCACAGTACAGCGGACACCCTGAGATTGTTGCGAAAATCCGTAAGGAAGAAAAAACGATAATGGCATCTTTACGGGGATATGCCGAAAATCTGAAAATAGAGCTGAATGAACGATGTCAGAACAATGATGAATTTGCCTCAGACTGGGACGAAGATTACAGTTCAGCCTGGGATCTGGACGATGATGACAGTGCTCAGACAGGTGATGAAATTGAAATTCCCGTAGGAGGAAATGTCAGTTATACAGGCTATTCCTATGACGACACTTTTACCAAAACGGAAATTGAAAAAATCCTTTCCGTTTTTATGGCAGATGCTCTGACATTTGATGATTACAAAGAACTGAGTTATATTACAGATACCAGAAATATTATTTATCCGATACTCGATGTATTGAAAAAAGCAAGCGAAAAACTGGGAGTAAAGGATATTGTCATAGATGAAGTCATTGTCAACGGAGGAATGTCAAAATTCTACATGGTCACAGACCGTCTGAAGAAATTTTTCGGGTTTGACCCGATTGTCGCTTTAGACCCTGATTTGGCGGTTGCCCGAGGAGCTTCTGTATACCATTATTATCTCAATAAATATTCGCAGATGAGTGACGATATGAAGATGCTGGGCGAAGAATTTGAACAACCGTCATTGTCAGCGGAAAGACCCACAGCAGAAATGCCCAGAAAGTCAGCAGTTGCTGAAAGAAAACCATCGGCACCGATGGCAATAGAATGGGGTAAAAGTATTCTTAACGACAGTCTTTATCTTGGTATGAAGAATGGTGCGGTACATATGATAATTCCCACAGGAGCGGAGTTGCCCTACACGTCAGAAACCATGACAGGCTTTAAAATCGAAGCAGGGCAGAATAAAATTGCTGTTCCTATCAAGAGCCGTAATCTTGACGGTTCTTATCGTATTATAGCCAACGGACAGATTGTCTTTAAAAAGACCTATCGCAAAGATGAATATGTAGCTTTTACCATTCATATGGGTGTGAACAAAGTCATTACCATGCGGGCATGGACAAG
>CACYBZ010000084.1 GCA_902772795.1 uncultured Ruminococcus sp.
CAGTACCAGAGAAAATCCTGCAAGAATCATCAGTGTCATATAATTGTCGGCAATGTAATCCCAGATGATTTCCATATGGTAAACTCCTCTGCAAAGCAATATCTTTTCAGGATAAATTTTTTATCACCGTCATCATGTTTTTTGCAGGATATTGCTGTCTGTTTATCGCAGAACAGCCTTTACTCCCCCATTATTATCATAGCACAAGATAAAATGATTGTCCATAAAAATTTGTATGAAAAAATAAGAAGATTTTTCTCTCAGGGGAACATTTTTACCCGATTTCTGTAACTTTTTCACGCAGTTGCCCCCAAAAAAACAACCTGTACTATTTACTTTCCCATTTAAACATGTTACTATTTGTGGGAAAGTACAGCAGACAAGAAAATAAGAATCACCCACGGTAAAGTATATTTGTTGGACTTAAAGGAGAATGGGATTGAAAAAGGTTAAATTGGATATTTCTACTACACAGATCATCATGCTTAGTTTTCTGATAGCTGTATTCGTCGGAAGTCTACTGCTTTCACTGCCGATAAGTACATCTGATGGGAAACCGATACCATATATAGATGCTCTTTTTACTGCGACAACATCAATATGTGTAACGGGACTTGTCACGCTTCCTACGTTCAGTACATGGAGTACTTTCGGTCAGATCATCATTCTGATAATGATACAGATAGGCGGTCTGGGAATAGTCGCTATCATGTCCGGAATTCTTATCAGCTTTAACCGCAGATTCGGACTGAAAGACAGAATACTGATTCAGGACGCATTTAATCTGAATTCTTTATCCGGAATCATCAGATTTCTGAAAAAAGTACTGACAGGTACATTTATTGTCGAAGGTTCGGGAGCGTTGTTATATATGACGGTGTTTGTACCTGAATACGGCTGGAAAGGTATATGGATATCGGTATTCAATGCTGTTTCGGCGTTCTGCAATGCAGGCATAGATATTATGTCGGAAGACAGTCTATGTCCGTATGTACTTAATCCGATGGTCAACTTTGTCACAAGCCTGATGGTTATTCTGGGAGGAATCGGTTATATTGTCTGGTGGGACGTTATCAGAACAGCACAGTATTTTCCCGAAAAGAAATTCCGATGTTTTTCCCTGCTGTCACTGCACAGCAAGCTTGCTCTGACAACAACAGCCGTATTGCTTGCTGTCGGAACGGTCGGATTTTTCGTGTTTGAATACCACAACCCACTGACAATAGGAAATCTGTCATTTTTCAACAAACTTCAGGTATCCTTTTTTCAGTCGATGACAACAAGAACAGCCGGATTTGCCTCTGTACCGCAACAGGATCTGACAAACACTTCAGCCGTATTTTCGCTGTTTCTGATGTTCATCGGAGGCTCTCCTGTGGGAACTGCCGGAGGAGTAAAAACAGTGACAATGGCTGTCCTGCTGTTTTCCGCCCTGGCAGCTATCCGGAACAAACAGGAACTTTCCTTGTTCAGAAGAAGAATATCCCGACCTGCCATAAGCAAAGCTGTGGCTGTGGTTACCGTTTCGTTCATGATCATGTTTATCTCCACGATATTGCTTTCTGCGGTTACCGATGCCGATATCATGGACATCGCCTATGAAACGGTAAGTGCTACGGCAACTGTCGGACTGACAAGAAATCTTACACCCACACTGAATATCTGGGGGAAAATCATCATTATTATCACCATGTATCTTGGCAGAGTGGGGCCTATCTCCCTGCTTATCGCTTTCAATACAAAGAAAAATAAAAACAATATCATAAAAGATCCTGTGGAGGAAATCAGTATCGGATAATTAATCTGAAAAATAAGGAGGAAAACAAAGTGGCAAACCGTAAAACATACGCTGTTTTTGGACTGGGAAGATATGGTCGTGCCGTCGCAAAGGAACTGGTAAGCAACGGTGCTGAGGTGCTTGCGGTAGATATCGATGAAGAAAGGGTCAATGACGCAATCACGGAAATTCCTTTTTGTAAGTGTGCAGATGTAACAGACCCCGAAGTATTGAAACAGCTTGGTATTTCCAATATAGATGTCGCGATAATCTCTATGGCAACAAATCTTGAGGCAAGTGTTATGGCTACCATGCTTTGCAAGGAAATGGGTGTAAAGACCGTCATATCAAAATGTTCCAGCGAAATGAATTGTAAAATCCTTGGCAAGATAGGTGCTGACAGAGTTGTCTTTCCTGAATGGGAGTCCGGAACAAGACTGGCAAAAAATCTGCTCAGTTCAGGATTTGTGGATATTCTCGAAATATCCGACAATGTTTCCATGGTAGAACTTGAGGTAAAACCTGAATGGGAAAACAAAAGTCTGCTTGAACTCAATCTCAGAAAAAAGTATTCCATAAATATTGTTTCCATCATTGAAAACGGCAAAGCCAATGTAATTATTGACCCCGAAAAACCTCTTAAAAAGGCGATGCGTCTTATCGTTATTGCTGATACGGCAAAACTTCGCAAACTCAGATAATAAACTGTTATCTTTCTGTAACAAATAAAATATTCCCTATGAGAAATATTTTCAAAATTCTTTGTTCAGAGTAACAAACTGAGTTATCTGTTGTACAATCACACAAAAACAAGCTGTTCACTTATTCACAGTCTATTATTTACTATAAAAAAAACTGTAAGTATGGGGGTCATACTTACAGTTTTTTTACGGCTTGTTCGACAGCTATGGAACTACTGCGAAGACAGACGCAGAGCTTTCTCATAACTACCCACGGCAATCACGAAAAAGCCCTGCTGTAAAAAAATCTCTTTGTTTCCTGAATCTTTAGTATCAGACCATGTTGAGTATAGCCGAAAATCCTGTGACATTCAGAACATCTTTTACTCTGGGACTTGCTCCCTTTACGGTAATAACACCATCTTCACCAAGTAATTCGGTGATGGAAAGAATAGATCTCAGTCCCGCAGAAGAAATATAGGCAAGTCCGGTAAAATCGAGAACGACTTCTTTAATTTCCGGGGTGATGTTGGTGAATTTTTCATCGAACATCGAAACCGTTGAAGTATCAAGACTGCCGTCTAAAATCATAGTATACACATGGTTCTGTTTGCTATCTTTAATATTCATTTCTGTACACGCTCCTGTCCGTATGATTGTTTTCTCCATTTTACATGATTTGCAGAATAAAGTCAATAACCAATGTTGTTGACTTTACGGAACAATGCCATACTGTTTCCGACAGCAATTTTCCTGATTTTCGGTATTCCCCTTTTCGTTGACATAATCTTGCTGCGTATGATATAATTCTGACAAGAATACTGATAAGGAGAAATGAACGTATGTACGAAAGCGGGCTTTTTGTCATGACAATCCTTATGCCTGTAGCGTCAACAATATTGTTTACTTTATTGGAACGTTTTACCGGATTCGAAAAAATGAAATCCCTGTACAGAAAAATACTGATTGGTATTGTATTTTCCGTGACGGCTGTTCTGGCGACAGAATGGGGATTGGAAAGTACCTTTTCTGTTATCAATGTCCGTGATGCTTCTCCCATCTGTGCGGCATTTACATTCGGTGCTGTTCCCGGTATAATAGCGGCAATTATCGGCAGTGCCTACCGTCTGCTTTCGGCATTGTTGTGGAATATCGGTACATTCTCCGCCGTTGCCTGTTCGTTGTCTACCTTATTTATCGGTATCGCTGCTGCTGTCACACAACATTTTCTGCGTAAACACTACTATTTTTCGTTGCTTTCGGTCACGGCTTTTTGTGTGATTGCGGAAGGAACACATATGTTGCTGATTTTTTTAACACACCCGAATGATATCCCCTCAGCCTATAATGTCGTTTCGGAATGTGTATTGCCCATGATTTGCTTTACCG
>CACYBZ010000085.1 GCA_902772795.1 uncultured Ruminococcus sp.
ATGCTGGCAGTGAGCAATATTCTGTTTTTTTCGCTTGTTATCGTGCAGAAAATTATTCCTGAAAAATATCTTCGGGTATTTTCTTTTACAGCAAAAGCGCTTGTTATCATTTTCATGCTGGAAAATACGCTTTTCAATTTCAATGCCTACGACTTTTTGACTCACAATTACGAACAGAAAAATCTGGATTTTTCGCAGGCGGTGATTAATAACGGAAATATCAACAGCGACAATTCTGTTACCCTTTATTCATCGGGAACAATAGAATTTACTGATATTGGCATTCCTATAGGTTCGGTTGATGTGGAATGTGTCAATGAGCGTTCAGCGTCTACCGAATTCAAATTGAGATATTCTGACGAAACCAATGCAGAATACCGTAATCCTTTCAGTTTTACGGTTATTCATGATAACCGTAAGTCAGCAAATGTATACTGTGCTTTTTCGGGCAAAGTTTCCCGATTGTTGTTTAGTGTCAACGCTGAAAATGTAAAAATAAAAACGATTACTCTCAATCAGCCGATAACAGCAGATATTGACCCTGTCAGAGTGGCGATATTTCTGGGATTTGTGTTGTTATATTATTTTCTGAAACATTCAGAAGTTTCCCAAAAATCTGTAAAAACCTCCCGTTATGCTATGGCATTAAGTACGATTGTTCTGAGTGTGGTATTCGTCTATATGGCATTTTTTTCGATAAATATTTATCGGGGAAATGAAGATATGAACACAGACAAGGAATTTTCTATGGAAACAGGCAATCAGATGACTTATGAACTTGTCAAAGCTATTGAAAAAGGACAGGTATATCTGGAAGCAGAAGTAGATGACAGTCTTGCTAGTTTGGAAAATCCTTATGACTGGAGTATGCGTGAAAGTAATCATGTTACCAGTAGTTGGGATCATGTTTACTATAACGGTAAATATTATTCCTATTATGGTATTGCTCCTGTAGTATTGCTGTTTGTTCCTTATCATCTTTGGACAGGTTATTATTTCCCGACAGTATGGGCAGTCTTTCTTTTTGGTGCGATAGGAATTATTTTCCTTGTCAAATTTTTCCATGCTTTTGTGGAAAGATATTTTTCAGATATTTCATTTGGTATGAGTGTAGGAAGCTGTATTTTGATGTTATCTTGCTGTTCGGTATGGTTCAACTTCGTAACACCGAATTTCTATGAAATAGCACAGACATCAGGGTTTGCTTGTATTACTTCAGGAGCGTATTTCCTGATAACATCAAATCTTCTGGACGGCAAAGATATCCGTTATGTTCGCTTAACGGTATCTTCTGTATTACTGGCACTTTCGGTATTGTGCAGACCAACATTGGCAGTTTATTGTATTGTCGGCGTGTTGTGCATCGTCTTTGGCTTTTTCCGTATGAAAACATCTGAAAAGAATAAAAAGAATTACGTCAGATATTTTTGTTGTTCAATAATACCGTATGTCGTTCTTGGTACAGTACAGATGGTCTATAACTATAAGCGTTTCGGGTCGGTATTTGATTTCGGTATAGACTATTCCATTACAATTAATGACTTTACCCGTGCAGAATCTCATTTGTCACAGATTCTGATTGGCTTTGTGAATTTTCTGTTTATTTTCCCTACTGTAGATATGAATTTTCCGTTTGTTCATTCTCAGTTTACCTTGCTGGACTTACACGGTTACTATTTTGTCGCTAATACCATTGGTTGCGGATTGCTGTTTAAAGCATTGCCTGTATTTTCCTATCTTTACGGGGGAAAGGCTTACCGCATTGCTCCTGTACAATATAAAAAGCAAAATACTGTACTGTTACTGGCGACTTGTATTCTGGCACCGTTCGTGATTATTGTTTCCATAGCGGAAAGTGGTTACGGCGTGCGGTATGCTACCGATTTTGCGTGGCAGATAATTCTGGGAGCGTTGGTTATCGCTTTCCTTGTCTACAGAAACACCGAAAATACAAAACTGCGTCGTATTATGGAACAGCTGTTATTGATTTCTGTTATGGTAAGTGTGGTCATTGGTTTTACTCAGATGTACGAGTATCACATCAAAAATGTCAGAATGATTGAAATACATACGGAATTTCTGAATCTGGCACGTCATTTTGAATTCTGGAAATAATGAAGTAAATAAAGTCGTTTTTGGG
>CACYBZ010000086.1 GCA_902772795.1 uncultured Ruminococcus sp.
ATTATTCTATTTTAGAAATATCATTGGCGTTTATGCGATTTATTAAAAAATTGTTCATAAAAATTTAACTCGTTCAAAAACCCTGAGAGATGCCCATATTACTCGATTTCTAATCATAAGTCGCCAACTTTAGGCGACTTTTTCCTTTTTATAGGGGGTTTTTAGAGGTTCCCTATAGGTACTTTCATAAATATTCACTTTTTTGGACGGACTTTTTATGTATTAACTATTTTGTGACATTACCCAGGATTCTTACCTTGATCGTTTTCCCTATTTGACTGGTTCTGAAGTTGTATTTCTTTCTTGACCATTTATACCTTATCCATGTTATTTCCTCCAATATGCTCTCATTGAAATTCTTGGAATTTTTTATTAGGAGTTTATTTTAGCATTCCGGCTGTATTTTTTATATAATTTTAATACGGCTTCCGTTTTCACGAGTTTTGACAACCTGTATTTTTCGGCACTCCATTTCTTTCAGTGCATCTACATGAGAAATAATGCCTATCAGTTTATTGTTTCCCGCAAGATTATACAAAATTTTCATAGCCTGTTGTAAAGCATCCTTATCCAGAGTACCAAAACCTTCATCAATAAACATCGAATCTAGATGTATTCCTCCCTGATTAGCTTGTACTTCGTCAGCTAATCCTAAAGCCAGTGCCAGTGACGCTTGAAACGACTCTCCGCCTGACAACGTTGCTACACTGCGTACCGTATTATTGAAATGGTCAATAACGTCAATATCCAGTCCGACATTTTTGCTGAAACTTTCTTCTTCATGGATTACCATTTCATACTGTTGTTCAGACATCACAAAAAGACGTTGATTAGCTCTTTGCAAAATCCTTTTGAAATAATATTGCAGAACATATTTCTCAAAAGAAATTTTTGTTGTCTGATTTAACTTTCCGTTGGCTGTGTCGGAAAGATTTTGTATAATATTCAGTTCATTTCTGACTTTTTCCAGTGCTTTTATCGTTTCGGCAAGTTCGAAAGAGATTTTTTTGTTGTTTTTTATTCGGTCTTCTACCTCATTCAAATGGTTGTTGTTCTGTGACTTTTGGTTATATACAGATTGGTATTGTGCATTTAAATTTGCTTCACTGATATTTTCTACAGCTTTCATTTCAGGTTTTTGCAACTCTTCTTTCAGATTGCCGATTGTGGTATCAAGCTGTGTCTGTAAGCGTCTACACTTATCCAGTTCTGCCGTTGCATTTTCAATATTATTCGTAAGTATTTGAATTTGTTTTTGCAAATTTTCAATTTCGTATTTAGCGGAAAGTTTATCGGAAAAAGCAAGAGAACTTTTTAAATTCTGAATATTTGTCCGATAGTGTTCTATGTTTGTTTCACATTGTGCAATACACGGTTTTCTGTTGCTGATATTTTCTTTAAGCGTATCTAAACGCTTTTGTATGTCAGGAATGATTTTGGTATCAATATTCCTTTTCTGTTCTTCCTTTTTGGTTTCTTCCTGAATATGTTGTTGAATTTCAGATAATTCTTTATCAACCGCAGACTGTTTTACACGGATATCATCAACAGTAACCGTTTCAGCAATAAAGTCTGTGTTATCCTCAAGATTTTTTTGATTTTCTGTAATCTGTGTTCTGTATGTTTCGATATTGGTACAGACTTTATTGATTTTATCTTTATATTCATCAATATTTTTACGGACGTTTTCTGTTTCTTTATCCAGCTTCTTTTTTTCTTCAATGTTTTGTTCGGCTTTGTCAAAAAAATTTTGTATTTCCTGCAAAGTTTTTTTATGTGCCTTAATACAAGCGTTTATAGTTTCCAAACAATGCTCATCAAAGACAATGGAAAATGGCAATAAATCTTTTTCTATATTTTCTCTGATTGTACGGATTGTTGCCGATATTTCTGTACAGGATTGCGTGTATTTTTGATATTCTTCATTTGCTTTCCTGTATTTTTTTTCTGCAAGTTCCAAATCATTTTCGGAGGGAACAATAATATGTTCGGGAATGACAGCAATTTTTGGGTGATGTGTTGAACCGCATACAGGACATGGCATATCAGGATTTTCTTTAAAAGATTGTGCAAGAATACCTGCATTGTGGTCGTTTCTTATTTTTTGTTTTTGATTAAACTCTCTTTCCCTGTGTTCTTTTTGTATTGCTGCTTTTTCGAGTTGAGTTCTTTCTTCACGATATTCTTTTTGTTTATCGTGATACTCTTCATTTTGTTTTTGAATATCTTTCAGCTTTTCTAATTTTCCTTTGAGTTCTGTTGCTTGTCGTTCATATTTACTTTTTTCCTCGTAACAATTTTCAAGCTGTTTTGATTTTTCCTGATAATTCTGTATCTTGTTTTCTTGTTCTCTTTTTCTTTCTAAATAATTTTCCAGATTTTCATATTCCTGAATAAATTTTTCTTTAGTGGTCAAAATATTGGTTAAACTCTCTTTTTGTTTGAAAAATATTTTTTCTGTATCTTCAAGAGTTCTTTTTTTCACAAAAACGTCAGCCAAATTTTCCGACTGTTTTTGATAATTCTGTCGGCGTTGGTCTTCTTGCTGTTGCGTTTGTGTATCTGCGTTCTGTTCTTTACGATATCGTTCCAAATCACTTTCACAATTTTTGCACTGTTTTTGAAGTTTATCCAATTCATCATATTTGGAGAGGTCTTGTTCAAGACGGAATTTTTCCTTTTTCAGATTTTCTATCTTTTCTTCTTTACTTTTGGCATTACGGTAATTTTGTTCAGCAACCAAAAGACTTTCCATATTTTCTTCTGCTTTTTTCTGTGTATCTGTCAATTCCTGACTTTTTTCAATATACTGATCTAAGTTGTATTGTTGATTTTTTATCTGATTGCATTGTTCTTCCAGTTGTTCGGATTTTTCAGAAAGTTCACTTTTCCGTTGTTCGTCCTCATTAAGGATACTTTCCAGTGTTTTCATTACTCTGCTGTCAAGTAATTCACCTAATACAATACAGTTGTCATTTACTTGAATTTGTCGTATAAGTAACTTTTTTTCATCTTCAATCTTACTATATTTTTCCTCTGTTTTCTTTTTCTCGTTATCTAATTCATCCTGGAATTTCCTGAATAAATCTGTTTCAAAAATTTTTCGAAAAATTTCTTCTTTGTCATTGCTTTTGGCTAACAGCATTTTTTTAAAATTGCCCTGTTCAATCATGACAATCTGCATAAACTGTTTTTTGTCAATACCAATAACGATATTTCTGATATACTCATCTGCACCGTCTTTTTTTCCTAATAAATTTCCGTCAGGTAATGTCAACATTACATCAGCGGGAGCGTTGGTTGTGCCACTGCCTCTTTTTTTCTTCCTGCTGTAGGAGGGATTTCGGCGTACAGTATAGATTTCACCGTTATTGACAAATTCCAGTTCAACGAAAGTTTCCACTTCGTCAGACGCATATTTGGAACGTAGTTCAGTTTCTCTTTCTTTGTCACCATACAAAGCATATACAATCCCATTGAAAATAGTCGTTTTTCCAACACCTGTATTACCTGTTACAATATACAATCCATGTTCGCCAAGTTCGTTGAAGTCGATTTCCACTTTGTCGGCATAAGACCCGAATGCAGATATTGTCAGTTTAGTTGGTCTCATTATCATTCTCCTTTATGCGTTCAATAATCTGTAAAACAAGTTTTTTCTGACAGTCATCTAATACACTCTTGTTCTGTTCATAATAAAAATCACTGAACAGTTCAAAAATAGAATTTTGTCTTATTTTTGTATCATCTTTGATATCGTTGATTTTTTCTGTTGCTTTTCGTGTTCTTGTATTGTCGTAATCGAATTTCAACAAATTAGGATAAATTTTCCGCAATAATGACATTGCCTCATAGATATCACATTCATCAGTCAAGGTGATATGAAAATAATCATTACGGCAGTCAAAATTTCCTCGACTGTAAAATATTTCCGAAGAAATTTCTTGAAAAGTCCCTTTGAGATTGTGGAGTTCATGGGGACAAGGCAGAGAAACAGTACTGACTTCAAGATTTCCTTTCTGATTAAGCTCCACTACTGTTACAGACTTTTCGTCATCTGCTTCCGAAAAAGAATATTTCAGCGGTGTTCCGCAATAGCGTATTCTTGATACTGAAGAATTTTTCGGGCAATTCTGCGGTTTATGAAGATGTCCCAAAGCTATATAATCAAAATCATCAAATACAGAAACATCTACATTATCTATACCACCTACAAAAAAGCTATCTTCAGATTCTGATACATCAGAATTAGTAACAAACTGATGAGCAATTAAGATATTCCTCTTAGTAGTATCTATATTCATATTCTGAATAGCAATTTTCACAGCATCATTATGTGTTTTTATTGTTTTTTCAGGAAATTTTGCACGGACTATTGTCGGATTAACAAAAGGCAACAGATAGACATTTACTTCTCCGAATTTATCGCACAGTGTAAAACAGCTGGTATTTCCGTCATACTTTGTAGCGATATGTATTCCGCTTTTATCTATCAGTCTTGAACCGAATGAAAGACGCTCCTGTGAATCATGATTTCCGCCAATGATAAAAATTTCTGTATTCAGTTCAAAAAGCTGAAACAGAAATTCATCAAACAGTTTTACCGCTTCAATAGGTGGTACAGCCTGATGGTAAACATCTCCGGCTATCAGTACACCGTCAAAATTTCCGTTTTGATAATACGGATAATTTCCTGTAAAATGAATTTCTGGTCTTCCATCAAGGAAATTTTATAAAAATCATTTTTACCGATATGCA
>CACYBZ010000087.1 GCA_902772795.1 uncultured Ruminococcus sp.
GTTCGGATTATTTTCTGTACGTTTCCCAAAATCTGCGAATGCAGATTTTGCCTTAAAGTTTCGGTCAAGCCTTTTCAAAGGCTTGCGGGGTTCAGGGGCGGAGCCCCTGATGGGGTTGAGGGGCAAAGCCCCTCACAGAGGTTCGGAGACAGAGTTTTGACTGTCGGCAGAAAGAAAATGAGTTATCCACAATTTCACAATCAAAATGTGGAATTGTGAGGAAAAGAAAAAATCAAAATAATGTACAAATATTGATTTCAAATCGGATTGAGAAATGATAATTATGTAATATTTTGAAAAGAGAAAATAAAAAAATAGAAATTGGTTATTGACGGATTTTAAAAATTAAGCTATAATGCTAAATTGCAAGGTTACTATCCGAAGGGAGGAATGTCAAAATGCTGAGAACATATCAACCTAAGAAGCTCCACAGAAAAAAAGAACACGGATTCAGAAAAAGAATGGCTGACAAAAACGGTAAAAAAGTACTTGCCCGCAGAAGAGCTAAGGGTAGAAAAAGGTTGTCTTACTAAAAAATTAAGACCACTTATCATAAAGTGGTCTTTGTTTTTGTGTCAGGACAGCGGTAACGGATTGTTTTGTGTGTAAACGGGATTGTGATAGAAATGAAATTAGTCACCTTAAATAAGAACAGGGAATTTCATCGGGCGTACAACAGAGGCAAGTCCTATGTATCGCCATTAATTGTGACGTATGTCTTTAAAAGAAAATACGATAAACCCAGAGTAGGTATCACAACGGGAAAGAAAATCGGCAAAGCAGTCAAAAGAAACCGTGCAAGACGGGTAATCATGTCGGCATACAGAGCGTTGTACCCCAGAATTGACAACAGGTATGATATCGTATTTGTGGCAAGGGGAAAAACACCGTATGTCAAAATGCAGGACGTTTTGCAGTGTATGGAAAAACAGCTGAGGAAAGCGGGAGTTATCAAATGCTAAAACGCCCGCTGATTTGGCTGATTCGTTTCTATCGGAAGAATATTTCTCCGAACACACCGCCCAGCTGTAAATTTACACCGACCTGTTCACAGTATGGTCTGGAAGCTATTGAACGGTTCGGTGCATTCAGGGGAGGTCTGATGACATTGTGGAGAATATTACGCTGTAATCCGTTTTCAAAGGGAGGATATGACCCCGTTCCCCAAAAAAAGGAAAAAAAGAAAAAATGATTTTTTCCGTACAAGTTTATTGATTAGATGGGATGGAATAAATTGGATATTTTTGGAATGTTGTTCGGTACCATAGGCAGTCTGTTCGGATATGTGCTGTGGTTTTTCTATAATATTTTTCAGAATTACGGTATTGCCCTTGTCTTTTTCACGATTGTGGTAAAACTGCTTTTGTTTCCGCTTTCGATACATCAGCAGAAGTCTATGGCGAAGAATGCCAGAATGTCGAAAAAACAGCAGGAAATCAGACAGAAATATGCCGGTGATACCAAAAAGGCAAATGAAGAAATTCAGAAACTGTATGAAAAAGAAGGCGGTATGCAGTCTATGGGCTGTGTGTCCATGTTCTTACCGCTTGTACTACTTATGGGAGTGTACTATGCTATCGCCAGCCCGTTGACCAATACACTTCACATGAACAAGGAAGTCGTTACCAATGCCCTTAACAACCTTACTGTTATGCCGGGTATCGGTAATCAGTTTACAACCATATACGGACAGTTGGAAATCGTCAATATTTCCAAACAGGCAACGGGAAATCTGTTTTTAAGCGAATTTTTCAACGGCAGTGAAATTGCTGACATCACTGCTTATGGAAAGAGTTTTAATTTTCTGGGTATAGATTTGCTGGGAAAACCCAGTGATGGTTTTTCCATATTATGGTTAGTTCCTGCTTTGTGTATGGTGACTTCTATGGGTTCTCAGTTCATTACCATGAAAATTCAGGGAAATTTACAGCAACAGAAAGGCTGTATGTGGGGAATGTTGCTGTTTGCACCGCTTTTCAGTGCTTATATCTCATTTTCCGTACCTGCTGCGGTAGGTTCCTACTGGATTATATCAACCATTACGTCCTTTTTTCAGACAATGATTTTACAGAATTTTTACAGTGTTGACCACTTGACCGCAAAACAAGAAGCACAACGAGTTGAACTCCTCAGAATGGAAGAAAAGAATGTTGTTTACTCCTACAATCCCCGTAAGAGAGTAAGTGAACCAATGAATAAGCCCAAAACCAACAACAATCAGAATGTGAAAAAGAAGAAGAAAAAATAAATTTGAGGTGTAAAAAATAATGACAAGAGAGGCTATTGGTATAGGCGATACCGAAGAACTGGCAAAAAGTGACGCATTAAAACAATTAGGTCTGGACAGTTCAGAAAATGTAAGATTTGAAGTTATCAAAAAAGCAGAAAAAAAGATGTTGGGACTCTTTGGCGGAAGTCCTGCCAAAGTGAAAGCTGTTGTGGAAACACCTGACGAAATTGAAGAGATTATAGAAACAATTCAGAAAAAAGAAAAAGTATCGGTTGTTCCGAAAGTAACTGTCAGCGATAAGGTTGCTGATGAAGAACTTGACATTTCTGTTGTGGAAACTGTGGAAAACTTTGCGGAAAACATTACTGACGAGGTAAAAACGGCAGAAGTGGCATCTGTTTCCGACGTTCCCAAGAATGACAAGGCTATCACTGATTATGAATGTGCCAAGGAAGCAAAGGCTTATGTCGAAAGAGTTTTGCTGGCAATGGGACTTGACCAGATTGAAGTTACTATGAATGAAACTGAAGAGTCGGCGGAAATCTTACTGTCAGGTGAACAGGTCGGAGCAGTTATCGGCAGACGTGGGGAAACACTGGACGCTTTGCAGTATCTTGCAGGACTGGTTGCTAACCATATGGGTAATACCTATTTCAGAGTGACTATCAATATCGGCAATTACAGAGAAAAAAGAGAAAAAACACTGGAAGCACTCGGCAGAAAACTAGCGTTCAAAGTGCTGAAAACAGGCAGAAACGTTTCTCTTGAACCGATGAATCCCTATGAAAGAAGAATTATACATACGGCTGTACAGAAAGTCAACGGTGCAATTTCCTGGTCTGAGGGCGA
>CACYBZ010000088.1 GCA_902772795.1 uncultured Ruminococcus sp.
ATAGATCTTGCAATCGTGCGGATAGCTTTGGCAATTCTGCCCTGCTTACCGATGATTCTGCCCATGTCAGGTTCAGCAACATGAAGATGATAAACTGTAATACCGCTTTCGTTGGGTTCATCTTTGTCAACCGATACGGCAGTGGGGTCATCGACAAGACCTTGTGCAATTGTAATCAATAAATTTTCCATTTACACAGACTCCCTTTCTTTTATTCGCCCAATACGTTGTATCTGGCAAAAAGTGATTTTACGGTATCTGTCATCTGTGCACCGTTGGCAATCCATTTTTTTGCTTTTTCGCCGTCAACTTTTACGTCAGCGGGTTCAACCATAGGGTTGTAATAACCGATTTCTTCAATGAAACGGCCGTCTCTGGGATATCTGGAATCTGCAACAACAACACGGTAGAAAGGAGCTTTTTTTGCACCCATTCTTCTTAATCTGATTTTAACCATTTTTATTTACCTCCGAAATCATGTAGTAACTTGTCTATATTCACCAATTTCTTGGATGAACAGCATTGTTTTAAAATTTGCTAAAAGGATTATTTCCGCCCATAGGGGGCATTCCGCCAAGTCCCGGCAGACCTCTGAACTTTTTACGTTTTCCCTTTTTACCGCCAATCTGTTTCATGACTTTCTGCATTTGTTCAAACTGTTTCAGCAGACGATTGACATCTTCCACATTCAGTCCGCAACCTTTGGCAATTCGTCTTTTTCTTGAAGGATTGATAATTGACGGCTTTTCTCTTTCCTGGGGTGTCATGGAAAGAATAATGGCTTCGTTACGATAAATCAAATTATCATCTACGTCCATATCATCAAGTTTGTTCATATCCATGCCGGGCAATTTTTTCAGAATCCCTTTGATAGGTCCCATTCTTTTAATTTGTCCGAACTGGTCAAGCAAGTCATTAAGGTCAAATTTGTTTTTCTGTAATTTTTCTGCCATTTCCATGGCTTTTTTCTGGTCAAGACGTTCTTCCGCTTCTTCAATGAGTGTCAGCATATCGCCCATACCCAGAATACGGCTTGCCATTCTGTCCGGGTGGAAAACTTCCAAATCATCTAATTTTTCACCGGTACCTGCGTATTTGATAGGTTTGCCTGTTACCGCTTTTACGGAAAGTGCTGCACCGCCTCTGGTATCGCCGTCCAGTTTGGTAAGAATAACGCCCGTAATATCCAGCAAATCATTGAATGTCTGTGCAACATTGACAGCATCCTGACCTGTCATGGCATCGACAACGAGCAGAATTTCCTGCGGAGAAACTTCCTTTTTGATTTTTTCCAGTTCACCCATCAACTCTTTGTCAATGTGAAGTCGTCCTGCGGTATCCAGAATGACCATATCATATCCGTAATCTTTAGCATACTTAATAGACTCTTTCGCAATTTTGACGGGATTTGTCTTACCCATCTCAAAAACGGGAATATTGACACTCTGGGCAACCACTTTCAACTGTTCAATAGCGGCAGGACGGTAGATATCGCAGGCTACTGCCAACGGACGGTGTCCTTCTTTTTTGAGCATTTTTGCCAGTTTTCCTGTATGCGTGGTTTTACCTGAACCCTGCAAACCACACATCATGATGACTGTCGGTGGTTTCGATGCCCATTCCAGACGGACTTCTTCTCCCCCCATAAGATTGGTAAGTTCTTCGTTTACGATTTTGATTACCATCTGGGCAGGGGTAAGACTTTCCATAACATCAGAACCTACGGCTCTCTCCGCAACTCTATTGGTAAAATCCTTGGCGACTTTATAGTTTACATCAGCTTCCAGCAGAGCTAGTCTGACTTCACGCATGGCGGTTTTGACATCATTTTCCGTAAGTTTTCCCTTTGAACGGAGCTTTTTAAACGCATTGGAAAGTTTTTCGGTTAAACCCTCAAAAGCCATACTGACCACCCTTTCAGAATTTATTTTTGATATCTTCAATCATCTTAACGGCATTGTCACAACATTCATACAGAAAATCAGGCTTACTTTGTGTTGCCGTTTTTAACATTGTTTCTATATTCTCCAAATCTCGTTCCATACTTTTCCATTTTCGATAAAGACCGAGTTTCTGTTCCAGTTCCTCCAGAAACATATCACTTCTCTTGATGGTATCATAGACACCCTGACGTGTGATACCCACAAGGTCGGCAATTTCCCGTAATGACAAGTCTTCATTATAATAGTAGTTCATTATTTCGAGCTGTTTTTCAGAAAGCAGTTGTCCATAAAAATCCAAAAGCATGGAAACAGTGATTTTCTTGTCCATATCATACACTCCAGAGGTGTAAAGCGTTTTACTTGACACCGACGGCTATTATACTATACTTTTTTTTTTCTGTCAAGCATTTGTGTAAAGTTCAATGGTTGTCTTTTTTGTAGTCATGGTACATTTGCAGAATCTGACGGTATTTATAGTGATATTCTTCTACTTGATTTTCAAAAAAGAAAGAAACAAGTTTCTGCTTTCCTGACAGCTTTGCCAGTATTCTTTTCTGAATTGCAGGCGAATAAAAAATTTTCTGTACTTTTTTTCCTTCTTTGACAATATCTGTCAGTGGTCTGACAGACTGAAGATAGTTCTTTTTAGGATTATCAGTCATGATGGATTGTGCAGAACATATACCTGTTTTCAGTGCCATATATAATCCTTCGCCGGAAATCGGGTCGGTAAAACCACCGGCATCTCCTATCAGCAGAACATTATCGGGTAACTGTTCCTGTGGAACGGCATAACCGTAGGGAAGAAAAGCACCGACATATTGTATATCCGATACATCAATACCGTAATCTGACAGAAAATCGGATAAAATCTTTTTATAATCACAGCCTTTCTGATACTGATTGGCAATACCTATGCAAACCGTATCACCGTGAGGAAATACCCAAAGATAGCCATTCGGAAGATAATCAAAGTAAATGTCAACACTTTTGGTAGGAAACAGTGAGGCAGGCAGATATGTTTCCAGACCGAATGCCAGTTTTGATTTGTCAACATCAAGTAATTTATGTGATATACTCAATGCTCCGTCAGCAAAAATTAACGTCTGGTAATGCAGAAGCTGGCCGTCAGACAATAAAATACGATTGTTTTTATAGTCAATGGTAATGCCTGTTTCGCCTTGTCTGAGTACACCGCCTAAATCCTGATATCTTTCCACGAGGGCATTGTCAAAAATTTTTCGTTTGACCAGATGAATATCCCGCTGAAGCGGAGCATCTGTCAGCAATTCTGTTTTGCGGTACAGTTTTATTCGGGAAGATGTATCGCAAAATAAAGCATCAATGTTCTGCTTATCGTAAAGTTTCTGAATCAGCTCATAAGTTTTTTTGGTGACCAGACCGGCACAGGTTTTCTGTCGGGGAAATACGGATTTTTCCAGAATACAATGGTTGATACCATGCTGTTGCAATGTGATACCGCAGGCAGTTCCTGACGGTCCTGCACCGATGATTATTGCCTGATAATGCTTTTCCATATATAGTGTTCTCTCCTGTTATCAAGATAAGTTTTCGATAAAGTCATTATAGGGATAAATTTCTGTTTTGTCAACAAACGGAATTGACCGATTAAATTTGCTCAGGTAGTTTTTCTTTGGCTGAACAAGAGGACAGATTCATCAATAAAATGCTGTTCTCTTGGTAGTTTTGTCAAATTTCATATAAATTTTCTGATTTATTTTACTTATGAATTGTGATATATCTCTTGTTTTTATATCACAGAAAATGTATAATATTTATGAATTTTAATTAAAAGGAGAGATATTTACAATGAATAACCCACAAGGAAATATCGACCAGATGTCGCAGTTGCAAAATATTGCGTATGTCAAACAGTTCATGCGAAAAGGTTCAGTAAAGGTAATGATGGTGATTGCCTTTATCCAGGCAATTTTAAGTGCAGTATTATCTTTTAAAATTGCAGGAGTTTTAAAGACATTTTTACAGATGATATCTGAAACAAGTATGGGATTACCTGATATGGATGAATCAACCATACAGGCTTTAAATGCGGTATCAGGTGTTGTTACCATTATAGGACTTATTGTCACTGCAATTACCCTTATGTTTCCTGTGGCTTTATTGATGATTACGCTTAAAGCCAACAGTGATGACCCTACTGTTGTATCAAGGGGCGGTGTTTCATTTCTTAAGGTATTGGCAATTATTCAGTTGATTTTTGCTGTTCTTGCCGGCATTTTTACTTTGATAGGCAATGTTTCTGTACTGAAAGAAAGTGGTAGTAAAGCATTAGGTAACATGATCGGCAGTTTTGTCGGCATAATTATTGAGTGTATGTATTACTATTGTCAGGTGAAATTTTTATCTTCTATCAGAACAGCTTGTGACGGCATTACGATGTCCAGTGAAGGAGCTCAGGG
>CACYBZ010000089.1 GCA_902772795.1 uncultured Ruminococcus sp.
TTCGCCCTTAAAAATCCCACAAGGGGCTTTGCCCCTTGACCCCACCACTTTTGAAAAAGTGGACAAAACTTTTAATTGTCATAGCTAAAAGTTTTTCTGAATATATTCCCACTTTGCATTACGGGAGGTTTTGATTATTTCTATGTCATCATCTGTCAGATGTCTGAAACGACTTTGCTTTTTCAGATAATCTTTAACATCTGTGAATTTTTCAGGTCTGTGATTAAGGGTAAATCTGCCGTTTTCATATTCGGCAAGATACCAAAGTCCACAGTCAACGACCTCTTTCGCCACTTCTACGGTTTCCTCTGTCTTTATGCCCCAGCCTGTCGGACACGGAGCAAGAACATGGATATATTTTGTTCCCTTTATACTTGCTGCCTTTTCCACCTTACGCATAAAGTCGTTGATATATCCGACACTCGCTGTTGCAGCATAAGGAATGTTGTGAGCCGCCACTATTTCAAACATATTTTTTTTCTGCGTAAGGTTGCCGTGAATGTTCTTTCCTGCCGGTGTTGTGGTAGTTCTTGCTCCGAATGGGGTAAGCGAACTTTTCTGTATACCTGTATTCATATATGCCTCATTGTCATAACAGATATAAAGAATATTGTCATTCCTGTCTATGGCACCTGACAAGGCTTGCAGACCAATATCCGCTGTGCCACCGTCACCTGCAAAACCTACGGCATGAAAATCCGTTATTCCCTGAACACGAAGCCCTGCTTCAACACCCGTCAGCATTGATGCCGTTCCTGCAAAAGTAGAAATGATAGCGTTATTGCCGAAACAAAGTTGCGGAAAATTAAAACCTACCGCTGACATACAGCCTGCCGGAAGTACAGAAATCGTTCTTTCACCAAGCACCTTGAGTGCTATTCTGACGGCAAGACTTCCGCCACACCCTGCACACGCCTTGTGTCCGTAGAAAAATTCCGTTTCGTTCAGGGTTCTCGCATTAACTGCCACTCTGCTCACCTCCTATACCGATAAAATGTACTCCTGCTTTGTGCTGAGCAAGGTCTGTGAATATCTGTTCTATTTCCTTATCTGAGATATTTTTTCCACCCAGACCGCCGATATAATCTGATGACGGAATATTCACACCTGCCTTATGCAAAGCAGAATTGACATTCGTGTATACTGTACCCTCATTGCCAAAGGAAATATCTTTTTCGAGTACGGCAACCGCCTTTGCTTTTCTGACTGCTGCAGTAATCTCTTCATCAGGAAAGGGACGCAGATAGCGTAACCGCAACAAACCGACTTTTCTCCCCTCTTCCCTGAGCCTGTCAACAACCTCACGGACAAGACCCGAAATACTGCCGAGGGTTATCAGCAGGTAATCTGCATCTTCTGTGCGATAGCTTTCCGTAAGACCCGTATACTGTCTGCCGAATATACTTTCAAAATGCGTTTCAGCTTCTTTTATTACTGCCTTTGCTTTCAGCAATCCAAGATGTTCCTTATATTTGAAAATAATATTGCTGTCGGGGCCTGCGGAAAAACCAAGATTTTTCGGTTCTTCAAATGACATCTTGTTTTCTGTTTTGAACGGCGGCAGAAACTTATCTGCCTGTTCCTGTGCAGGAACATCAACCACTTCATAGGTATGTGTCAATACAAAACCGTCAAGGTTTGCCATAAAAGGCGTACTGACATTTTTATGTTCTGCTATGTAAAAGCTCATCAGAGCCAAATCCAGTGCTTCCTGTGCATTTTCTGCATATGCCTGTATCCAACCGCTGTCAAGCTGGGAAAGGGAATCTCTCTGGTCACCGTAGATATTCCACGGAAGTGCTGTGGAACGGTTCGCATTCATCATTACGATAGGAAAACGTCCGCCTGCTGCATAGGGCAGACATTCCGCCATATAAAGCAATCCCTGTGACGATGTGGCAGTAAACGCTCTTGCACCAACGGAAGATGCCCCCATCGCACACGAAAGTGCTGAATGTTCACTTTCCACATGGATAAATTCCGCTTTCAGACTGCCGTTCTCCACAAACTCCGAAAGTTTTTCCACAACGATAGTCTGTGGTGTGATAGGATATGCGGAAATAACCTGCGGTCTGGCAAACCGTACGCCATAAGCAAAGGCTTCATTGCCCGATAAGAATTTTTTAGCCATTCTTTTCCGCCTCCATCTCTATTGCTCCAAGTCTGCATATCTTTTTACAGATACCGCAACCCTTGCAGAAATCATAATCAACAGCCACCTTCCCGTCCTTGCGGTAAATCACACCATCAGGACAGTACAAATAACAGTTCAGACAGCCAACACATTTCTGCGTATCTATTACAGGTCTGACATTACGCCAGCCTGCATTTTTCGTTACAAGATATCCTGCTTCATAGGAGGTCGTGTCGGGTATTTCCTCAAATGACAAGGGGATTTTATCTCTAAGATAGGGTTTCACACTTTTACCTCCTCATAAGCTGCCTTTACAGCGGCAATGTTTTTTTCTCTCAGTCTTTGCGGCATAGAAAGCGTTATTGCTTCTTTAATACCGTCGACGGAAACAACACCACTTACCGCTGCCAGAACACCGAGAAGTACTGTGTTGGTTATCGGCAATCCCAGATATTTTTCCGCTATGCTGTCCCCATCAATTATGATAATATTCGGAGAAAGGATTTTCTTTTTCGTGTTGAGAAGTATCTTTCCGCCGTCTTTAAGTTCCTCCAAAGCCTGACTGTTGAACAGTGTATCATCAAGAAAAATGCTGAAATCCGCTTTTTTTATCTCACTGCGGTTGCCGATAGGTTTTCTGTCCAGTTTGGTAAACGCCCTCATCGGTGCACCTCTGCGTTCAGGGCCAAAAGACGGAAAGGCAAGTGCATACGCATCATCTTTCAGAGAATATGCTTCTCCTAACAATCTTGCAACCGTGAAAGCTCCCTGTCCTCCCCTGCCGTGCCATAATATTTCTGTCATTATCTTTCCTCCTATACCAATGCCATCAACTTAAGATACCTTAAGCAGTGACAACCGAAAGTTTTTTGTCCACTTTTTTTCAAAAAAGTGGGCAGGGTCAAGGGGCGGCAGCCCCTTGTGGGATTTTTAAGGGCGAAGCCCTTAAA